>JBFMBQ010000028.1:0-2330 GCA_040755115.1 bacterium | reverse complement strand
AGCGAAAACCTGTTTTTGAACTTTTAAAAGAAATAGAAACAAATGTTGAACAAGATAAAACTTTAAGTGAACTGGAAAAAAAGGATGCTCTGCTTGATGTTAACACGATTGAAGAACAACTGAAAAGACGCGAACCTAACATTAGTGCAATCTTTGCCTTGCTGAATTCGCTAAATAAGATTTCTTCAATTGATGAACAAATAAATGAACTTATGACTTTATTGAGTTACTAACAATGAAAAGCAAACCAAACGACATAATTATTTTCGGTCCTCCGGGCGCAGGCAAGGGGACACAGTCGGAACTTATCACGAGGGAATTTGATCTTTTCCATCTCTCAACCGGCGATATTCTTCGGGAGGCGATTGCGAAGGGCACAGAGACAGGCAAACTGGCAAAACAATATACGGACAGCGGCAGGCTTGTGCCTGATGATGTGGTGGTCAGAATAGTAGAGGAGAAGATAAAGGAAATCGGCGACGAGCGCGGTGTCCTTTTTGATGGTTTTCCCCGCACGCTTGCGCAGGCGCAGGCGCTTGATGAGGTAATAGAAGGCGGCGGACGAAATCTAAAATGGGTGATCAGCATCGTTGTGGATGATGAGGATATAATAAAGCGGCTTGAAGGCAGGCGAATGTGCCGTCAGTGCAACCGTATTTATCATATCATCGCCAATCCGCCGAAGACCGAAGGGATTTGCGATGTGTGCGGCGGCGAACTCTACCAGCGAAATGACGACCGCAGGGAAGTTATCCAGGAACGGCTGAAGACATACTACGCACAGACCCAGCCCGTACTTGATCATTACAGAAAAAAAGAACTCCTTAAAGAGGTGGATGGTGCGAAGCACCCGAAAGAAGTCGGCAGCCAAATCCTTGCGAACATCACCTGAAAGGCCACCGATTAAGGGCGTCATTCCACTGAAGACGCAGCAGGAGATTGAAATCATCAGACGGGCGGGCAGAGTGGTTGCAGGAGTCCTTGCGATGATTGAGGAAATGTTGAGAGAAGGTATGAAAACGAAAGAATTAGACAGATTGGCTGAGGAATACATATACGACCACGGAGCGAAGCCGGCATTTAAGGGCTACAGAGGGTTTCCCGCCAATATCTGTGTATCTGTTAACGATGCAGTCGTGCACGGGATACCGGGTGAATATGAGGTTTGCGCAGGAGACCTCGTAAGCATAGATGTTGGCGCTGTAGTAGATGGTTTTTACGGCGATGCGGCGTCAACCTTTTTTATTGGTGAACCGGGTGATGAAATTAAGCGATTTCTTGAAACCACAAAATATGCGCTTGAAGAGGGGATTCGTCAGATGAAGGCAGGCAGCAGGGTGGGCGATATTTCAAATGCGGTGCAGCGGGTAGTGGAGACAGGCGGCTACTCGGTGGTGCGCGAACTTGTCGGGCATGGCATCGGCAGAAACATGCACGAGGAACCCCAGATACCGAACTATGGTGAAAGCGGCACGGGCGCACTTATCAAGGACGGGATGGTATTTGCAATAGAGCCGATGGTTAATATAGGACAACATAATGTGAGAACGCTGGATGATGGGTGGACGGTAGTTACAGTTGACGGCGCACTTTCATGTCATTTTGAGCATACTGTTGCCGCATCTGCGAATGGACCGCAGATTCTCACACTTTTGTGAGAGCAGGTGATATAAGAGTCCGGATATGAGCAAGGATGATGTTATAGAGGTGGATGGAGTGATCACCGAATCGCTGCCTAATGCGATGTTCCGTGTGGAACTGGAGAACGGGCACAAGGTGCTTGCACATGTGTCTGGCAAGATGAGAATGCGCTTCATACGAATTCTGCCCGGCGACCGGGTGAAGATGGAACTGAGCCAGTATGATCTCAACCGCGGGCGCATCACCTGGCGCTATCCGACGAGGAGAAGTGATGAAAGAGTTTAGGGGCTGACCATTGCAAAATGCACAATGAATTTACAAACGGTTACTGAGCAAGGAGATTGGAATGAAGGTGCGGACATCGGTAAAAAAGATATGTAAGAAATGCAAGATAGTGCGCCGCCAGGGCATTGTTCGCGTGATTTGCGAGAACAAGAAGCATAAGCAGCGGCAGGGATAGCATCATTGGTGTTGAGGAGGTTCTTTTATGGCAAGAATAGCAGGAGTTGATATTCCACGGGAGAAGCGCGTAGAAGTCGCGCTCACTTATATCTACGGCATAGGGTGCAGTTCAAGCAAGAAAATCCTGTCGGTTACGAAGATAAATCCTGATATTCGGGTGAAGGACCTGACTGAGGAGATGGTATCAAAACTGCGTCGTGAGATAGAGACCAATTACAAGGTTGAAG
>JBFMBQ010000027.1:0-2801 GCA_040755115.1 bacterium | reverse complement strand
ACCTGCCGAAAATAGACGCCGACCCCGAACTGCTCAAAGAAGCGCTCGTCAACCTCGTCATTAATGCCTGCGAGGCGATGCGCTACGGCGGGCGGCTTACCGTAACCGAAGAAGATTCGGTTGCGGATCACATCGGTCGGGCGGTGCTGGTTCAAATCAAGGACAACGGACCGGGAATACCCGAATCAATCCGAGATAAAATAATGGAGCCGTTCTTCAGCACAAAGGAGGACGGCACAGGGCTTGGGCTTTCAATTGCGAAACGGATCATTGAAGAACACGGCGGGCAACTTGCGCTCCGCTCCGGAGCCAATGAAGGCGCAAACTTTATAATAACGCTTCCCGTGCGAGAGGACGAACAGACATGAATTAACTTTGGTGCGAAAAGCATATTAACACTATAATTAAAATTACAAATAACAAATGCCAAATTTCAAACAAATTCCAATGACCGAAATCCTAACCTGGCAGAGACAGAACCAAAAAAGAATAAAAAATGAAACCACAGAGACACGGAGACACGGAGAAAGAAATTATTATGTGCCACCCCCAAACTCGTTTGGGGGTGCCACAAGCAAAAAATTTTCTCTGTGTTTTCCTCCGTGCACTCTGCGTCTCTGTGGTTAATAAATTTCTTATTTCACTGTAACATCATGAATTCTATCCTCATCGTTGATGACGACCGTCAATTGAGGCAGAGTTTTCAACGCCTCCTCAGCGAAGAAGGCTATGAAGTCCGAACAGCCGCAAGCGGCGAGGAAGGCGTGGAAATGGTAAAACAGAAAATCCCAGACCTCGTCATAATGGATGTGCGGATGCCGGGAATGAACGGACTTGAAGCCTTCCGTGCCATGCGCAAAACTGAACCGAAACTTCCCGTCATTATTATGACCGCCTACAGCACGACCGATACCGCAATAGAGGCAACCAAGATGGGCGCCTTTGATTATGTGCTCAAGCCGTTTGAGATACCCGACATCCTCACGCTGATAGAGCAGGCGATAGAAGCGGGTCGCCTGATGCGGACGCGCGTCGCTATGGATGTCGTCCCTGAGACCGCACCCCCCGATACGCTCATCGGCAAGAGCGAACAGATGCAGGAAGTTTACAAAGCCATCGGACGGGCGGCGCCGACAGATGCCACCGTGCTCATCCGCGGCGAATCGGGGACAGGCAAGGAACTCGTCGCGCGCGCCATCTACCAGCATAGCCTCCGCGCGGACAAACCTTTCCTCGTAATCAACTGCGTCGCTATCCCCGAAACCCTCCTTGAGAGCGAACTCTTCGGCTATGAAAAAGGCGCCTTTACCGGTGCTGTCAACCGCCGCGTCGGAAAGATTGAACAGGCAAACGGCGGAACAGTATTCCTTGACGAAATAGGCGATATGCCGTTGAGCATACAGGCGAAGATACTGCGCCTCCTTCAGGAAAAAAGCATTGAGCGGCTCGGCGCCGCCGAAACAATCGCCGTGGATGTGCGCATTATCGCTGCGACCAACCGTAACCTTGAAGAAGCCCTCGCCAGCGGGCGCCTCCGTGACGACCTCTATTACCGCCTCAAAGTGGTAACTATTACGCTGCCGCCGCTGAGCGAACGCAAAGGCGATATATCCCTGCTGTGCAATTACTTCCTTAACCGCTTCGCCAATGATATGAGCATCACTAATCCAGGCATCACCGATGAAGCCCTGACAATGCTTGAAAACCAGCCCCTGCACGGCAATGTCCGTGAACTCGCCAACACTTTGCAAAAGGCGCTGATCTTCAACCGCGGCTACCCCATCCGTGCTGAAGATATATCTTTCGCTGTAGAAAGCGGCGCTGCGCAGAGTGCGCTCACTGCCGAGACCGCCGACAATATATTAAAGCAGTGGATACGCGAAAATCTCGTCCTCGGCGGGCGGGAAGATTTTTTCTCCTTCCTCTCCGACCGCTTCACTAATGTCCTTGTTACTGAAGCCCTCAAACTCACACGCGGCAACCGCACACGCGCCGCCAGACTCCTCGGAATCTCACGCCCAACCCTCCACGCTAAAATGGAAAAATGCGGATTCACCGAACAAACGGACGCAGAAGAAGAATGACCCGAAGTTGATCTAAATTTAACAAGGATGGACAGGATTAGCGGGATTTAAAAATATTTAACATTTCAGTAAAATGAATAAACTGATTCTTACTCAAGCATATACCTTTCATGAATAATAAATCAATGTATATCCATGAAATCCGCGCTCAAGATTAATCTACTATCGCAACTCCGTATGTGCGATTTGAAAACTGGCGATTTCTGTAACGAATCTTCAATGGGAGTGAAGTTTGATTTGGAGTGCGGTGGCACCGCTTTGTTATACGGCGACATGTCGCCGTAAATGAAAGCGACATCGTGATGTCGCACTCCGAAATTTAAAGACCTCAAACTGCGGGTTTCCATTAATAATCTTCATTAAAATAACCGCAGCAGAAATCAAAAATTACGCCCAGAAAGAATTGAACTATCAACCTCATCAGTCTTGACTGAGAAATTCTTTTCGCGAACCGCCCATTCATCTGTCCGATTTCCTTACAAACTGTAAAACACCCTGTCAATAATGTTGTCCCTTATTTACATAAACCCATGTTTTTGCATCCCATAAAAAACGAAATTTTAATACAATCTTCTTAAACCGCCGACTTGAGAATTGTTAAAAATCAGTGTTGTTCATTAAAAAATAAAATAAACTGATACCACATTGTGGTAATAAATCTATACCATAGAAATTTTTTCAAGTTTTCCACTTTTCCACAATCTAAAAAACACAGAT
>JBFMBQ010000026.1:0-7130 GCA_040755115.1 bacterium | reverse complement strand
CCTGGTGTCTCCGAGAAAGACATTGATGTGAATGTTGAAAACGGCGTCCTTACAATCACAGGTGAAAAGAAGCATGAGGAAGAAGTAAAGAAGAAAAGTTACTTCAGAGTTGAACGCTGCTACGGCAAATTCCTGCGCTCGTTCACCCTTCCGAGTTCTGTTAAAACCGATTCCATAGAAGCCACTTTCAAAGATGGCATTCTTAAACTCTTTGTCCCGAAATCTGAAGAGGCGAAGCCAAAGAGCATACCGGTCAAGACAGGCTGATAATATCTGTTGCAAGTTCTTGCGAAAAGGCACCGGTTACCGCCGGTGCTTTTTTGTTTGCAGACAATTGAGATTTCGTTTTATAATTGCCTTTATAAAAATTATTAAAAGGGGTTAAACAGTCATGGCAAAAAAAACAGATGGGAAATTCCACCAAAGGGTGGACATTTAGACCTGGCTGATGGGATTTATTTTCAGAATATGACGATGAAAGAAGTGGAAGATCGGCTGAAGAAGAACGATATCATAATCATTCCTGTCGGCAGCACCGAGGTGCATGGTCCGCATGCCTGTTACGGTGAGGATACTTTTCTCGTTACACGCATGGCGGAGGCTGTGGCTGAAAAAACCGGCTGCACTGTTGCGCAGCCTGTATGGTACGGTTCGCACCCCTATCATCACCTCGGCATGCCTGGCACCGTCGTTGTACACGAGGATGTCTTCTGCGCGCTGCTGCGTTCTATCATCGCAGGTTTCTGGAACGCCGGATTCCGTAAACAAATTCTCTTAAACGGACACGGACAGGAATATGTCATCCCCACGGCAATCCACCAGTTCGCAAAAACATATCAGGTGCCGGGAATTTTCATCAACCTTAACTGGTATTATGCAATCCAAAAACATGTAATGGATAAAACGCACGGTGGACCGTTTGAGACCCCCTTCCGCCACGCTGACGAAGTTGAAACTTCGTTTTCGCTTGCTTTGTTCCCAGAAATGATCAAAATGAAAGATGCCGTTGACACGCGCATCGGCGGCTATTTCCCTTCAGAACATCTTGACACCGCCGGCAACACTTACCAGAAGCCAATTCCGTGGTATGCCCATGTGGGAATGGTTGAGACGGAAATTTCCGGCTATCCTGAAGGTGTGATTGGCAAGGCGACACTCGCCGATGCAAAAAAAGCCAAGCCTGGCATAGAGGCGCTCCTTGATTACATTGTCCGCCTGCACGACGACATACTTGAGAAATTTCCTCCCGGCAAGTTACCGCCGACAGAGCAACTTACACAGCGGTTTTCAAAAGAGGAACTCAAAGAATACATTAAAGGTCCACTGAAAGGCGGGAAGCATATTTACACGATAGCGTATCCGCCGTAGAATTTAGTCGTTCATTAAATTGCCACAAAGTAATGAATAAAGATAAAGTTTCTTACAAACACATTTTAGTTGCCATCGCGATCGTCGCCGCGCTTGTCGTGATTGTCTGGTTCCTGACAAAGGTCGGCAATATAATCACGGTCTTTGTAATCTCCGCAGCGATTGCCTACATAATCAACCCAGCGGTGGATTTTTTAGAGGCGCGGCGCATCCCGCGACCGCTCGCCATTATCGGCATGTTCTTAATTTTTGTGATTGTTATTATCGGCGGCATCAGCGTCTTCATTCTCCCGAAACTCGCCGCACAGTTTAACGATCTCCTTAAAAATCTGCCCGATTACTTCGCAAGTTTATCAAATATCTGGGAGCGGACGGCGGAATTCGTACGCAGAACCGAACTGCCTGAAAGCATGAAAACAATACCATCAAAAATGGCGGCTAATCTCCAGACCGTCGGCGCCACCATTGCTAAAAAGACATACACAGGCACAATGAATTTCTTCTCAAAACTGCCACTCGTTGTCCTTATTCCGATTCTCGTATATTACTTTCTCAACGACGGGCACAAGATGAGACGGCAAATGACGGCATCTATCCCCGAATGTTACCGCAGTGAAATGAATCAACTGATGAGCCGCATCAACAAGGCGCTCGGCGGTTATATCCGAGGACAACTCAAATTGTGCGTTTATATGGGCATCCTCACGGGGGTCGCCCTTGCAATCGTCGGCGTCAAATATTTCATCGTCTTCGGCTTCATCGCAGGCATCACTGAATTCATACCATACATAGGACCGATCCTCGGCATCATCGGACCGCTTATCTTCGCATGTTTCACACACTGGACAATGATCATCAAGGTGCTTGTGGTTTTCGTAATCCTGCAATTGCTGGAAAATAACCTTCTCGCCCCTCGTGTTATGAGTTCGGATGTCGGCATGCACCCTGCGCTCATAGTCTTTATCCTGATGGCTGGCGGGCAGATCGGCGGCATCACCGGCATGATCGCCGCACTACCAACCGCTGTTATTCTGAAAGTTTTTTACGAGCATTTTTATATTGATAAATATATAGATAAGGAAACACCGCAACAATCGTGAATACATAATTTCGTTGTCGTCAAGACGGCAGACTGATGCCTATATTATCTCTTCCATTCTTTTCCGTATAAAATCTTCAACTGTTGAACAGCCGGGATAATTGCCGCTCTCCAGTTCATCGCTGACACTGTCAACTATCATCTGCACCTGTCTGTAAGTGTCTTCTTGTTTCATTTCAGTCAGTGTATGGTAATAGCCGAGCCGTGAGCCGACCATAAAATTGATCTTGTCTTCTTCCGCCAGCGAAAGATAATTGTCAATCGCATTAAGCATTTTCTCTTTATGTTCGGGCAACCGCCCTTCCACTTCCTGGAGCAGATTGAGAAGGTGATCGCTGACGACCATGCTGCGGATGCCATCAAGATTTTCAATGAAGAGGCGTATTTCATGGACTTTTTCATCTTCGGTTAATGGAACGAATTTGCCGCTGATCATTTTTTCGTAAAGAGGCGTACCCGGTCGCACACTGATAGAACGCAGTCGGATAAAATCCGGATCAATTTGTTTCAGCACATCAGCAGTGGCTGACGCATGCTCCCGCCACATCGTCCTGCCGCCAAGTCCGGGCATTACATACTCGCTCAAATCTAAGCCAGCCTCTTTCACCTTCCCGCCGCCCTCAATATGCTGCTCCACAGTAACGCCTTTATTGACATACATCAACAGCGGCGCATAACCTGTCTCAAGCCCGATGTGCACTCGGGTCAGCCCCGCTTCGTGGAGGCGGCGCAAATCATCCACCTTCCTGCGCGCCGCCGTGTCGCTGCGCGTGTAGGTCGTTATTCTGTTTATTGCGGGGAATTTTTCTTTCAGATAATTAAGGATTTCAATCAGTTCATCCGTTTTCATAAGAAGCGCATTGGCATCCTGAAGGAAGGCGCTCCTCACAGAATATCGCCGCTCACCATACATGCGCGCAGCGACATCAATGTCCGCCTTTATCTCATCGGGTGATTTTTTCTGGAATTTTGTCCCTTTATAAACATTGCAGAACTCGCATCTGTTCCAGGGGCAGTTGCGGTTGACCCTGATGAGCAGACTGCGCGCCTCGCTCGGCGGGCGGATAGGACCGATATCGTAGAGAAAATTACTCATCGTTCTTCACCATGCATTGCAATCAATAAATAAAATAACTATCGTGATTGAAAAATTCAACCTGATCAGGAGAAGTAACTCAAAGATAGAGGGTTGAGATAAATCTGTAGAAAATTGCAGGATGCGGAGTGCAAAATGGGAAGGAACGGGGAGAAGGGGGAAAGGGGAGAAAAGGGTGAGCGGGGGAAAAGGCTCAGAGTTCATGGTTGTGGGTTCGGGATTCAGGGTTCAGGTGAGAAAGGGGAATGAGGGAATAATTTCAAAGTTCAAATGTCAAATGCCAAAGATCAAATGAATGACAAATTTCAAAGATCAAATGTCAAAATTACAGATATAAAATTCATTGCGTTGGGGTGTGGAGACCCCACCCTACAGTTATTAATGAACAACAAAAAAGCCTCTTTTCAGAGGCTCATTGCGAGGGCTGGATTTGAACCAGCGACCTTCGGGTTATGAGCCTCACTCTGAAATTGCAAAAAAATCGCATAAATACTACACTTTCCAAAAACCAAATGTTGCATCGCGTTGCATCATGTTGGGTCGTTTTGCATCATTTTGGTCACAAATCCGGACACAAATTTGTTTGATTGGAATACACTGTTCATAGTGCTATAATACTTTTACAGTGATGGTTTATGAAGTCGGATAAAATTCTGGAAGAAAAACGAGAGGAAATTCTGCGAATCGCGGCAAGATATGGTGCGCGGAATATCCGTGTATTTGGTTCCACCGCGCGTGGAAGCGCCGGGGTGGATAGCGATGTAGATTTTCTTATAGACATGGAACCAGGACGCAGCCTGTTTGATATGGGTGCTTTACAGATGGACCTTCAGGAATTGCTTGGCAGGAAAGTGGATGTGGTCACTGAAAATTCAATTTATTGGTTGATCCGTCGTCGAATTATCAAGGAGGCCATCCCCCTGTGAAGGATCCTCGAGTTTACCTCGCTCATATACTTGAACGCATTGAAAGGATAGCCCAGTATACTGCCGCAGGAAAGGAAACCTTTTTCAGCGATCCGATGATGCAGGATGCAGTTATTCGGAATCTGGAAATTATTGGCGAGGCTGCTCGGCGGATAAGCCGGGAGTATCAAGAAAAACACCCGGAAATACCATGGCGCGGCATGAAGGCTTTGCGTAATGTGTTGATACATGAATACGAAGGCGTTGACATGGATCAGGTTTGGGAAGTAATTGAGGGTGAACTTCCACCGCTTAAAGCCTCACTTGAGAAATTTCTCCCCCCCTTAAATGAACTGGAAGCCGAACTCGCTGGAGATTCGGAGAAGAGCGACAATACTGATTATTGATGTTTCTTAGGAAATTATTCCTATATCATAAAATTTTATTGATACCGTTATAAAGACGATGCAAATTATCCCA
The DNA here is from genome assembly GCA_040755115.1 of bacterium. Lineage (GTDB taxonomy): Bacteria > UBP15 > UBA6099 > UBA6099 > JBFMBQ01 > JBFMBQ01. Next base: position 2,182 of record JBFMBQ010000026.1, on the reverse strand, counting down.
TACAATGGGAGAAATTAATGCGCTATGCCAAGTTGGTCTTAAACCAACAGGGAGTATCGTTCCAAAAAGTGACATAGTAAAAATAATTGTCGGATCAGCAATATGAAACGGGCGGCTCTGAGCAAACTTATCTACATCTATCTAAATTTTATCTCTAATACTTAAATCCCCACAAATTAAAAAGCCTCATTTTATGAGGCTTTTTTGAAGTTGCGAGGGGTGGATTTGAACCACCGACCTTCGGGTTATGAGCCCGACGAGCTACCAGACTGCTCCACCTCGCCCCTTTATTATAATCGCTGCCTGTCTTTATGTAAAGAATCTGGGAAAACAAAATGTTTTGATGTGATAATGTTGAATAATATTGTCTTTAATCCACCGTCTTCAGTCCACAAGTCGTTGCATATCACTTGATATTCAGGCGTATGATTTCTCTGGCACCTCAATATATCGATCCGGTTTCTCGTCTTTATGTTGAATCGCAAAGAATCGCCGTTCAATCTCCTTCAGGACAGCAGCATCGTAGTAAATCATGCCGCAGTTCAGACATACCTCAACAGGTGTATTAGGAACCAGGAAGTAGTTCCCCTCATGGCTGTAAAAATACTCAATTCTTCGTTCCTCATAACGATCACTGCCGCAGAAATTACAATGAACTTTTTTCATCCCTTTTACCCCCTCGCGTCCAAGGGTCTATAAATGTCGGTATGCGTGGTATATACATGGTGATCAATAAAATCTTTTCTCCACGCCAGCCGCAAACCGCATGAACAGGTATATCACCAGTGAAACCTACAACCAGACAACTTTCACCACGCCCAGTATCATTATACTGTTCAAGTATCTGTCCACTCAACAGGGCTGTTTCCACCTGTGCAAAGGTAAGTCCTTCGGCTTTTCTTTCTGTCTCTGCGTGATGGCTATAAGCATATTTATTATTGCGAATTTTAGTTTTTATTTCTTCAATATCCATTAATTATTTGTTTTGTTAGGAATTAATACTAATTGATATGGATATGAACCAGCGACCTTCGGGTTATGAGCACTACGAGCTACCAGACTGCTCCACCTCGCATTGTAATTATAGTTTCCTTTTGGATTTATGTAAAGAATACGAGAAAAATAGGTGAACGGCTTGTTAACAGCGGAGAAAAGATTTAACCACGAATTACACGAATTAACACGAAGGCGCGGTCGGGTGACCGCGCCCTACAATTATTAGCAATTATTTATCCTATCTTCTGTAAAACTACAAACTGCCTGTGGTAAATGTGCCGGATGCCGGTACGCCGCTCGTATCTACAGAGTTGCCATAGGTGTCTTCAATATTCGTCGGTATGGTGATATCTGTTATCTCATAAGGAGTGCCGGGCTGGAGGTGATTCAGACTGGCTGACTCAAGTTCTGTGTTGCTTTTGAGGGCAAATTCAATTGTATCGTCGGCGCTGGTGGTTGTTGAATAGGATAGTGTGCCGTAGTCTGACGAGTTGGAGTCATCAATAACTATGCTGACGCCTGTGTTCAGGTTTTCAATGGTGAAGGCGAAGCCTGTGGGGGTGATGGTTGAGTCAAGAGATGCGCTGAAGACCGCCTTGAAGGTTGTGCCGTCGTAGGCGACATTGGTTGCGCCGCTGGTAACATCAACATCGGTTCCCGACATATTGGTCGCCTGGAATTTCTCAAAGGCAGCGCCTGCTCCTGTTGTGAATGTGCCTGTTGTCGTTATGCCGCTGGTATATACGGGGTTACCATTGGTATCTTCAAGGTTTGTCGGTATGGTAACATTAGAAATGGCATAAGTCGTGCTGGGTTTGAGGGTTTGGAGGCTGTCCGCTTTAAGAGTTGCATTGCTCTTGAGTGTGAAGGAGAGGGTGTCGTCTGTTTCGGTGGTTGTTGTGTATGTTAATGTTCCGTAGTCGGTGTAGTTGGAGTTGGTGATAGTTATACTTATACCGGTGCTCTGGTTTTCTATATCAAGCGAGAAACCTGTTGGCGTGATGGTTGAATCAAGCGAGCCGTTGAAGACGACTTTGAAGGTAGGGGCGTCAAAGTCAATATTCGTTGCGCCGCTGGTAACATCAACGGTGGTTCCTGTTATGGTGGTTGCCTGGAATTTGAGGAAGCCGACGAGTGTTGAACCGCTCATTTCGTTGCTCCCTGTGCACAGTGTTTCGGTGTCGCA
>JBFMBQ010000025.1:0-9306 GCA_040755115.1 bacterium | reverse complement strand
CGCAAGAGGAACAGACAGGGCGTTTTCTATGCAAATGAAGAACTGTATGAGAAATTCAATTATATGAAAAAGAAACACATTTATGGTACGGCGTCCTTTATCATCGGCATCCCCGGCGAGACGAAATATCACTTTAGAGAAACGATTGAAATGATTGACTCTTTAAAAAAGTACGATGTTGATACTGTCCCAGGCGTCTGCAAACTTGAGCCGGGCTCGCCCATGTTCCTTACGCCCGAAAAATTCGGGGTTCAACTCTACAGACACTCTTTCAACGATTATTACGAGCACACACGGGCATTGACTCTTTCCCTCCCGACAGAGCATCCGCTGGGGTTCAGGACTGAACATCTCAGCGAAAAGGATATTATCAGACTTCAATTTGAGGCATACCGTAAGAGCCGTTTCCGCACGCGCTATTTCATTTCAAGGATCAGAAATTTGAAAAGAATGAACCGAATGAACTTTCTTGCCTTTCTCGCGGTGCTTTTCAATTCCGAATCTATGCTGCAAAAAGTTCAGAGGGAATAAAAATTGAGCCTCTATAGCCGCAAACTCAAACTTTTCCCTTCGCACCAGAGTCAAATTATCCGCATTGACATTGCTTTTTGCAGTATTTATATTTAATTGTGTGCAGTTGATTTTCTCAAAAATCGCAGGTAAATCATCATAGAACAAAAGTGAGAAAAACCCGTCTGGCGCTGATCATACCACCTGTAATGCCGCACAGGCATCGTGATCCAGGGAGCAAACAGAGTTTGCCCCACATCGGCATCGGCTACTTAGCGTCAAATGTTGATCATCAACGGACCGAAGTGGTGGTAATGGATTGTCCGATTGAGCAGATGACGATTGGGGAATTACTGAAGCGGCTTTTGCAATACAATCCAGACTTTGTCGGTTTCACCGCATATACTTTTCAAATCAACGAGGCTGCGATAACCGCTGCCGCAGTCAAAAAGGTATTGCCGCACGCAACCACCTTGATCGGCGGCTATCATGCAACCCCGGTGCCGGTAGAAACCTTGAAGAAATTCCCATCCTTTGATGTCGTTATTCACGGCGAAGGTGAACAAACACTTAATTATCTGATAGATGCGGTGAGCGGTTCCGGCGACCTGTCGGCAATTGAAGGTGTCTGCTATCGCAACGGCGATCAAATTAAACTTAATCCGTCCCGTGCACTAATACAGAATCTGGATACCCTTTCATTCCCAGCCTACAATCTTATGCCGATGGGGAAATACAAGGGTTATTACACCGTATTTCTCCTGCGCTACCGACCTGCGTTGCTCTTAACGGCGCGCGGATGTCCATACCAGTGCACATTCTGTTATAAGTTGACCGGCTCAAAATACCGCGTGCGCTCAATTGACTCTATCATGGAGGAAATCAAAAGAGACCTGAAAGATTTCAATGTCAACCAGATTTTAATCACGGATGAATCTTTTACTTTAAAGAGAGACCGTGTCATACTTTTTTGCGAAAGACTTCTGGGGAATGGGATTATGAAGAAGATAAAATGGGTGTGCCAGACACGGGTAGATCATGTTGATGCGGAACTTCTGAAACTGATGAAAAGGGCTGGCTGCCATACTATCTGCTTTGGCGTTGAGTCCGGCAATCAGGAAATACTTGACAAAATCGGAAAGAATATGAAGCTTGATGCCGCCGAGGAAGCCATCCGCATGACCAAGCATGCAGGGATACTCACCTTCTCCAATTTTATCATTGGACTTCCTTATGAGACGAAACAGACTGTTCAGGACACGATAAACTTTGCGATCAGGCTTGACTCGCATATGGTTACATTTGCCCTTCTTACGCCATACCCCGGCACGAAAGTTGTTGAGATGGCAAAAAAGGGGATCGGCGGATTGAAACAGATAACTGACGATTATTCAAAGTATGGCAAACTGATCGGCGGCGCACTTGAACTTGAAGGAATTACGCGGGGTGAACTTGAAAAATATCACCGCAATGCTTATCTGCGCTTTTACTTGCGTCCTTCAAAGTTCTTCAGGCTGTTCCTGCTTGTTGACATCAGCATGTTGCTGTTGATGTTATTGCATAAGATCACTTCTTTTTTGAAAAGCAGCAAGGGCGTAACGACAAAAGACCAGTAAAAACCCTTTGCTGGAAAGAGGCTGTTTCAGAAACGACAATGAGAAAAACGCGACTTGCCCTGATAATACCGCCGGTTGTTATGCACCAGTTCCGTGACACGGGCATGAAGAACAGTCTCCCTAATATGGGGATCGCTTATCTGGCGGCAAATGTTGACCCTGAACGGGTGGAGGTAATTGTCCTTGATTGCCCTGTAGAGCGTATAACGATTGAAAAACTGCTGAAGCGGCTCCTTGAATACAAGCCGGACATCGCCGGTCTGACGGCGAACACTTTTCAGATCAATGAGGCAGCGATAACCGCCGCCGCAATCAAAAAAGAAATGCCCGATGTAACCACACTGATTGGCGGTTACCATACAACCCCGGTGCCTGTTGAAACTCTGAAGCGATTTCCATCCTTTGACATCGCCGTCTACGGTGAAGGCGAGCATACACTGCAAGACCTCATTAATACACTCGCCGGTTCGGGCAGCCTTTCATCGGTTAAAGGGGTGTGTTATCGTGAAAACGGAGAAATCACTCTGAATCCGCCGCGTCCCTTAATCACTGATATGGATAGTCTTGCATACCCTGCCTTTCAACTGATGCCGATGACGAAATACAGGGGATTTTACACGCTGTTTTTGTTCCGAACCCGTGTCGGCATGGTGTCAACTGCGCGAGGCTGCCCCCATCAGTGCGCCTTCTGCTACAAAATTACAGGCTCACATTACCGCATTCGTTCCATAGATTCTGTTGTTGAGGAAATCAAAAGGGATATTCGGGATTTCAAATTTGATTTGCTCCTGATTACTGATGAGACATTTGCCCTGCAAAAGAACCGAGCAAGGATTTTCTGCGAAAAACTACTGCAAGATGGAATTTCAAAAAAGTTTAAATGGATTTGTCAGAGCCGTGTTGACTGCGTTGATCTTGAACTCCTTATGTTGATGAAAAAGGCGGGCTGCCGCGTGATTTCCTACGGCATTGATTCGGGCAATCAGGAAATACTTGATAAGATCAAAAAGAACATGACACTTGAGACCGCGATGAATGCGATCCGATGGACAAAACAGGCAGGCATTAACGCCGATACCAATTTCATACTTGGACTCCCTTATGAGACGCGCCGGACAATTATGGATACAATAAACTTTGCGCTCAAACTTGACTCGCACACCGCCTCCTTTGCCATACTAACTCCGTTCCCCGGCACTGAAGTCGCTGAAATGGCAAAAAAGGGAATCGGCGGCTTGAAACTGCTGACAGATGATTATTCAAAATACGGCAAGCAGGTCGGCGGCGCGCTTGAACTGAAAAACATTCCCCGAAAAGAACTGGAAAAATATCAGCGCAGCGCATATCTGCGCTTTTTCCTGCGCCCCTCCAAGTTCTTCAGACTGTTCGTTGTTGTTGACATCAGCATGCTGTTTTTGATGCTGTGGCATACGATCAGGTCTTGCTTGAAAAGCGACAAGCGCGTAACGGCTGAAGATAACAACTTACAGGAAAAAAAATGAAAAAAAACCGCCTGGCGCTGATAATACCCCCCGTAATAATGCACGGCTATCGTGATGCGGGATGCAAGCAGAGCCTGCCTCATATCGGCATCGGATATTTAGCCTCAAATGTCAACAGCGAACGGGCGGAAATTAAAATTTACGATTGCCCGGTTGAACGGATGACAATTGATAAACTGATAACCGAACTCAGGCAGTTCAATCCCGACATCGTCGGTTTCACGGCGATGACCCATCAGATTGATGAGGCTGCAACCGCTGCCGCCGCCGTCAAGAAAGCATTTGCGAAAACCACAACCATTATCGGCGGCTACCACGCCACACCACTGCCAGTAGAAACTCTTGAGCGGTATCCTGCCTTTGACATCGCCGTCCACGGCGAAGGCGAAATCACACTCCAGTATCTGCTGGACGCCCTTTCAGACTCCGCTGACCTCTCATCCATCAACGGAATATGCTACCGCCGCAACGATGAAATCAAACTTAATCCACCCCGTGAACTTATTCGTAATCTGGATACACTCTCTTTCCCCGCGTACCACCTGATGCCGATGGAAAAATACAGGGGCTATTACACCGTTTTTTTATTCAGAAATCGCGGTGCAATGCTTGCAACCGCTCGCGGATGCCCTTACCAGTGTGTTTTTTGCTTCAAATTGAGCGGATCACATTACCGACCCCGTTCAATTGACGCTGTCGTTGAAGAAATCAAAAGAGATATTAACGATTTTAACATAAACCAATTTTTAATTACGGATGAGGCGTTCACTCTGAAAAGAGACCGCGTCCGCCTCTTTTGCGAAAAACTCCTGCAAGAAGGCATCTCAAAAAAAATAAAATGGATTTGTGAAAGCAGGGTGGATCATGTTGACCTTGAAATTTTGAAACTGATGAAAAAGGCTGGGTGCCAGATTATCGGCTTCGGCATTGAATCTGGCAATCAGGAAATACTTGATAAGATTAAAAAGAATTTCAAACTTGAAACCGCCGTGCAGGCAATACGCCTGACCAAACAGGCAGCGATCCTCACCGAAACCAATTTTATCCTCGGTCATCCTTTTGAGACGAGGCAGACTATTAAAGATACAATAAATTTCGCTGTCAAACTTAATGCCCATCTCGCTCTGTTCGGCATACTTTCGCCGTTTCCCGGCACAGCCGTTTACGAAATGGCTAAAAAAGGCACGGGCGGACTCAAACTCCTCACCGATGACTATACCAAATACGGCAAACACATCGGCTCCTCGCTTGAACTGGATAATTTAAGCCGAAAAGAACTGGAGAAATATCACCGCCTCGCATACATGCGCTTCTTCCTCCGCCCTTCTAAATTCCTCTGGCTTTTCCTCGTTATTGATATAAGGATGATATTTTTAATGGCGCGCAATGCGCTTGTCTCTTTGTTCAAACCAACAAGATCGGATCCTAAAAATCAGAAATGTAGATTGAATTAGATCTGTGCGGGCGATAGAAGATAATCCACAGATTACGCAGATTGCACAGATTCCCCGCTTTTGCGAGGACAGGTTTATGAAGAATAAAGTATTCGTTTGAATGCACATCAGTATCAATACGAAAAATATGTTTGTTGATGGTTTTTAATGGAAACCCGCAGTTTGAGGTCTTTAAATTTCGGAGTGCGACATCACGATGTCGCTTTCATTTACGGCGACATGTCGCCGTATAACAAAGCGGTGTCGTGCCACCGCACTCCAAATCAAACTTAACTCCTACTGAAGATTAGTTACAGTAACCTTCAGCCTCCATAGATTGTCAATGTTACATTGAATATGCTATAGTGCGTACGAATAATCCAGAGGTTCAAACAGGCATACGGTGGCGGCTGTATTGATTGATGATGTGCATATCCTTGTCGCCTCTGCCGGAGAGGTTGACGACCACCAACTTGTTTTCACCGACATATTTTTTCATCAGATATGCGAGAGCGTGCGCAGGCTCAAGCGCGGGCAGGATGCCCTCTTCCAGACTGAGCACATGGAAAGCCTCAACTGCCGCGTCGTCATCTACGCTGTCGTATCTTACACGCCCTGTCGTCATCAAGTATGCGTGTTCGGGTCCCACTCCCGGATAATCAAGCCCTGCGGAGACCGAGTGCGTCTCCTGAATCTGACCGTCCTCGTCCTGAAGAAGATATGTCATGCTGCCGTGTATGACACCCGGCGAGCCGCTTTCAAGCGATGCGGCGTGCATTGCGGTGTCAAGCCCCCGCCCGCCCGCCTCCACACCGATCATCTCCACTCCTTCATCGTCAACGAACGGATAAAACATCCCGATGGAATTGCTTCCGCCGCCGACACAGGCGATCAGAAGGTCAGGTAATCTTCCTTCCACTTCAAGGCACTGGCGGCGGGTCTCTTCGCCGATGATTTTTTGAAAATCGCGCACCATCATCGGGAACGGGTGCGGTCCCACGACAGAGCCTAACACATAATGTGTGGTTGTAACATGAGTGATCCAGTTGCGGATGCTCTCGTTTATGGCGTCTTTGAGCGTGCGGCTGCCGGTTGTAACAGGTGTTACCGCTGCGCCGAGGAGGCGCATTCTGTAGACATTTATTTCCTGGCGCACCATATCTTCCTCGCCCATAAAGACTTCGCATTCCAGACCGAGCAGGGCGGCTGCGGTGGCGGTGGCGACGCCGTGCTGTCCTGCGCCTGTTTCGGCAATGATGCGCTGCTTGCCGAGGTGCCGCGTAAGCAAGCCCTGCCCTATCGTGTTGTTGATCTTGTGTGCGCCTGTGTGGTTGAGGTCTTCTCTTTTAAGGTATATTTTTAGTCCGTGTCCGACTTTCTCGGAAAAATTCCTTGCGTAGTAGAGCGGCGTGGGGCGTCCGCAGTAGTTTGCGAGGAGATAATTGAATTCGCCCCTGAATTGTGGATCATTTTTGAGTTGCTCATATTTTTCTGCAAGTTCCTCAAGGGCGGTGATCAGCGTTTCTGGGACGAACCTGCCGCCGAATATGCCGAAGTGTCCGTGGTCGTCTGGTAGTTTCATTGTTTTTGAATTTTTGTCTGGTGTGGATTAACACGGATTTATTGGATATTATAAATATCCTGTAAATCCTGTGAATCCTGTCAATTCAAAATCATTTTTCTATTTTCTTCCGCAGTGACTCAAGTTCAAACGGATGCGCCTGTCCGTGCCGCCCGGGCTTGCGCGGGTTCTTCGTCGTTATAAAGAAAAGGCTTGCAACAAGCGACATCCCGCTGATGGCATACAGATAATGGCTGGCGGTGAAAGAGATGATAAGCAGCGAGAAACTGTTAAGAAAAAAATAGATCGGCTCTTTGCCTGCAACATATTCCCGCCTGTGGAAGAGGTAAAAACCTGAAATGATAGAGATGACGCCCATAAGGCAGCCGAAGGCGTTCCAGAACAGTTCATCCGGCTGAATCACGCGGTTTGCGAGTACCACCGTAGTAACAAGAAACCACCCGAGCCTTGGCGCGCCGCCCCAGCGTCGGAAATGAAGCATGCCGAAAAGAATGATGGCGAAAATCAGGATCGCACTTGATGCGAACATTAAGAGCCATCGCCAGTCAAAAGATAAAATGGATTGGTAAATGGCTTGCTTTTCGCTGTCTGGCAATTCCTGCCCTTGCGGCAGATCAACGCCGAGCACGATCTGCGGCAAAAGAAAGCAAAGGGCAAAGAAAACCGTCTTGATTAATATTGAATATTGAATTATGAAGTCTTGTTTTTTTTTCATTTTATAATGAAAGGAAGTTGCGAAGTAACTTTTTTCCATCGGGTGTCAGTATTGATTCCGGGTGAAACTGCACGCCTTCAAGTTTTTTCAGTTTTTTGTGCCGAAGTCCCATGATTTCGTTCTGGTCTGTCCAGGCGGTGATTTCAAGGCAGTCGGGGAGCGATTTTCGCTCAACGAGCAGCGAGTGGTATCTGGTGGCGGTGAAGGGGCTGCGGATGCCGCGGAAGATGGTGCGCCCGTCGTGATGGATTTCAGAAGTCTTTCCGTGCATCAGCCTGCCTGCGCGGATTACTTTCCCGCCGAAGACCTGTCCGAGGCACTGGTGCCCGAGGCAGACGCCGAGGATGGGAACGCACCCGCCGAAGTGCCGTATCGTGTCCATTGAGACGCCGCCGTCTTCGGGCGTGCCAGGACCTGGCGAAATCACGATGTGATCGGGAGAAAGTCTTTCTATTTCCTCAATCGTGATTTTGTCGTTGCGATAAACAACAATATCCCTCGCCATCTCGCCGAGATACTGCACGAGGTTGTAGGTGAAAGAATCGTAATTATCTATAACGAGTATCATTTCTTTCTGTGTCAATTTGTGTTCATCTGTGGTTATATCTTTTTAATTTTTTCAAAATCGTCTTTCTTCTGCAATCTCAACCGCCCGCATCAGCGCGCGCGCTTTGTTGACGGTTTCCATGTATTCGCGTTCCAGTTTTGAGTCGGCAACGATCCCGCCGCCTGCCTGAACATAAGCGATGCCGTCTTTTATCACGATGGTGCGTATCGTTATGCATGAATCAAAGAAGCCGGAATAACTTATGTAGGCGACAGCGCCGGCGTAAGGTCCGCGCTTCACAGGCTCCTGTTCTTCTATTATCTCCATTGCCCGCACTTTAGGGGCGCCGCTGACCGTCCCCGCAGGGTAGCAAGCCCTGAAGGTGTCAATTGGGGTCTTTCCTTTTCGCAATTTGCCGACCACATTTGAGACGATGTGCATGACATGGGAATATTTCTCAATATACATCAGGTCGTCAACTTTCACTGTGCCTGGAACTGCCACCCGCCCGACATCGTTCCTGCCGAGGTCAACTAACATGATATGTTCTGCGCGCTCTTTTTCATCCGACAGGAGGTCTTTGATCACCGCTTCTTCTTTTGAGGGGTCGGCTGGGCGCGGGCGCGTTCCCGCTATCGGGCGCACTACCACCTGCGTGCCGCGCACAGTTACCAGTATTTCAGGCGACGAGCCGACTAGATAAATATCACCGAGCCGCAGATAAAACATATACGGCGACGGGTTGAGCGAGCGCAGGACGCGGTAAATATCAAACGGGTCGGCGGTTATGCGCGTGGAAAATCGCTGCGAGAGCACGACCTGAATAATATCGCCTGCGCGGATGTATTCCTTCGCCCTGCGCACCATGCGCTTGTATTCTTCTTTTTTCATGTTTGAATGAAATTTCACGGGGATTTTGCGATGCGGTTTTACCGTCCTCTTTTCTTCAAGAAAGTAAGGCGGGCGAAGTTTGCTGTAAAAATCGTAAATTTTGTCCACCGCTTCACTGTAAATTTTCTTGAGTGATTTCCCGCTGTCAACATGTGCGCTGCAAACTATTTGGATTTTATGCCGCAGGTGATCAAAAATCAGAATTGTATCGGTAAGCATCAGATAGAGGTCTGGCAGATTCCGATCATCCTCCGATGTGTCGGGCAGTTTCTCAATGTGGCGCACGATGTCGTAGCCGAAATACCCCACGCCGCCGCCGATGAAAGGGGGAAGTTTTTCCGCCCCTGCAACACGATAGCGGCTGAACATCTCGTTCAACATCGCGAGCGGGTCTCCGACCCCGGCTTTACCATCAATCTCATAAGTATTGCCCTTGCTTTTTATGATTGAAGATGGAGCGACACCGAGGAAGGAATATCTTGCGACCTGCTCGCCGCCGACGACACTCTC
>JBFMBQ010000024.1:0-7059 GCA_040755115.1 bacterium | reverse complement strand
CGAACTCGGTAGGATCAACTGGACGAGTGCTGCCGCTGTAAAATACTGCTTTGGCTGAAAGAGGTTCTTTGATGAAACGCCACTCTGTCAGATGGATGTAGTGTCGTTCTGTGTTAATTTCCCATGGTTTCGGGATGAAGGAAATTTTCAGGTCGGGCGGACGATATGTCTCTTTGTTGTCGCCGCGGGTGATGTTGAACGACAATCCAACAAAAACAGGGATAACGCAGATAATAGAGGCTAATTTTTTTATCATTGTCAAAAAATGAAAAGTACGATTTCCAACGGAGCCAGTTCAAGATTCTGTGTTATTTCCCGACCGTTTATAAGGTCTCGGGTCGTCGCCCACGAACCATCGCGAGTCCGAAGACGGAGTGCAACTGGTCTATCCAGCGCGTTGAAAATGTAGGCTATCCGTTTGCCATTGTAAAAGGTGGAGCGATACTCAACACCAAGAATCGGTTCGCCATCAGCGTCCATTAGTTCAATCTCCGGTCGCGGAACGCCGAAACCATCCATCATGAGGCTGTGAAGTTTAAGGAACGATTGTCTGCGGACTGAACTGTCCGGGTATGACAGAATTTCTACGCAGCCGGCATCATAGCCGCGGACTGAGCCGCATTTCAGTTGTTCCCATGTGCTGGTGTCGCGAGGTATGTTTTGCGGAGTCATTCTGAAACATTGACCGAGTGTAACCACATGACCACCGCGCTTCACGAAATCCACTAATTGTCCATACAACTCATCGGTCGTGTATATAAATTCTGGGATTATGAGAGTGCGCACCTTTTGAGGGTCAAGTCCCGCCATTACGGTGCTGTCGGTAACCATCCGCACAGGATGTCCGTGGTAGAGTGCGAGTTCGTAGGCTGCGTTCCACTTATCAATGATGTTCATCTGCAAGATTCGTGTTGTCTGCGAGTAATACAGCGCGATTGGTGATGCGGTAATCGCATTCGCGAGGGCAGTTACATAAGGCGCCAGTCGCCGCACATCAAGCGTTGTTCTTGTTGCCGCATATACGCAGTTTGGTCTGGAAAGGATGTTGTTTCCGAGCGATGTGTCATCGCTGCGCTCCCAGACCCAGATGGTGCTCGCTGCCATACCGTGAAGATACTGTATCCACAGCGCTGCGTGGATGTATTCCTCGGAATAGAACAGTGGCGAATCGTCGGCGATAATATGATTCTCAGAATTTTGAATTGGTTTTTCTGGCTGAATTGATTTCAGGAAATCAAAGAACGCCGCATTTTTATGGTAACGAAGTGCATATCCTTCTATTATACTGGGGAATCTTACATGCGAATCATTACCAGAGATTTCGGTGAATTGATAGAGTGCTTCCCGGTCAATCCCCCAGAGTGTTTCCTCATTTTCAAACATGTTGTCCATTATCTTGATATGTATTGGAGTTCGGCTGTCCATAGTGCGGATGACATCCTTCATCCAGCGGAAAAATTCCGTTCCGATTGAATTATGAAACTGCACCCAGTCATAACGCGCCGCAGGATTGAGAAAAAGCAGATCGTCAGTGAGATGGACTTGATTGAAATCGCGGTATTTTATGTTCCATGCGTGATTAAGACGGGATATTTGCCCGTATTTTTGTTTCAGGTGATTCCTGAATAAATTCAGTGTGTCCGCGTTGCGTTCGCTGAACTGTGGTTCGTTCGCCAGGGTATAACTCTGAAGGGCTGGTTTGTCTTTCACCATCGGGATAAGCACTTCAAGGTAGCGTTGGAGAATGTTACGGGCACGCGGTGCGGAAATACAGTATTGTATGAAACCGCGTCCGCATTCCTTAACTTCCGGATAACTATCCATCGCCCACTGCGGGAAATAATGAGGCGATAGAAGCAGGTTGACCATAACATTATGTTCAGCCGCCCTGTCCAGATGTTTAACGACTCTTTCTGTTATTAGATCGCTGCGCACTTCGTGTGGTTCGGGTCCTGTAACAACGCTGTTCGGTCCTATTTCAATTTGAATGAGATTGAATCCGTAATCTGAGAATTTAGGGATGTCTTGTCTGACTTTATCAAAATGTCCCACACCGCCGAACATGATTTGCGTATCTCCGGCGAGAAAAGCGCCGTTGCGAATGATAATATCGTGCAGCGGGGGGCGCGGAATCGGTCGGTTTCGGCTTGGGTCTTCGAGCAGTGCCTGCGCCTCTGCAATCGCCCTGTCAAGCGCTTCATCAAGCCAGCCGCGAACATATCGCGCCCTGCCGGCTCGCCCATTCGTTTCGTCTTCTTTTGCATAAACGATAAAATCTTTCGCCAGCACAAGCGCACTTCGCGCGTAAGACGCATCCAGTCCAAGGCTCTCTATTTGCTCTACAAGATGTGCCAGTTTCTTCGTTTTTGATGTCAACTCTTCTTCCGATGGATGCCGATTCACCGACCAGTTGACATCCGGAACATCCGCAATCGCTGTATGTATTAAATTCAGCACCACGCAAAAAAACAGTGCTGATGCATAGATTGCCGATTTATAGTTCATGCTGAAACTGCTTTTCATTGAATAACTACCGAGAGAAGATAATATTTCACATTCCTGCTTTCGCGGGAGAGACATCCGTGCCGCGTTTTAATCAGCGGCGTGCTTATGGATGTCCTCGCGAAGACAGGGATGCCACCTGTTATTTTCGTATTCTCTTATATTTTAGTTCACTGTCCACAAATCATCATCAATCAATAATATCCGCCCGCAAGAAAGAGACGAAGGCAGCCATGAAAAACACAACAGCGAAACCGAACAGGAGAAATATGTCGGTCAGAACGATTGACAGGCGGTCAGCGATGGGCATAGGCTGATAATTAAACTCCGCCAGGTCGTCAAGATTGTATTCCGGCTCTCTGAAGAAACCGCCGAAGACGGGATTTGTGCGCATCTCATCGGGCAGACTGAATTTCCCCTCAAGGAATTCTCGGAACTGGTTCTGGTAATCCCACAGTGCTTCTTTCATATCCCATTCGTGTTCAATGCCGGTGTTTGCCAGGTCGGTCGCCGCATAGATGAAGGACGACACAGGCGAGATGCGCGACAGGAGTTTTGTCATTGCCACCTGGTTGCGCACCTGGCGGTCAAATTTTTCCATTTCTTCCTTGCTTATAAGACTCGTCTCTTTGTTCGCATCTATAAAGGCGTTGTATATCCGTGTGTAAAATTTCCCCTTCACATCATCCGACTGATTCATAAATGTAGAAAAAGTATCACGGATTGAAACCTTCTTTGCTGGTGCAGGGGCAGGGGAGGCTGGCTTTGCAGTTTGCGGCTGCGGCGCAGCGGCGCTCTTCTTCAGTTGTTCAAGTTCTGTTTTCCTCACCTTGCATTCATCAATCGCCCGCTCAACATCCGGATACATGCCTTTAACCTGCTCAAGGCTCATTCCCATCTTTTCCTTCAGTTTCGCATCAATGTATGCCTCGCACCCGTGTATCTGGAGGTCCTGGAGGTCTGCTTCTGTAATCTCGCCCAGAAGTTGCTGAATCTGAGAGGGGTCAACACCCTCCGGCAGTTGCGCAGTTGTTTGCGGCTGCTGCGGCGTTGGGGGCTGCTGCGGCGTTGGGGGCTGCTGCCGGCGCGGTTCTCCTCTCGGTGATTCCGCTTCAACCTGCTCGCGTTCCTGCTGTTCCTGCTCGGCTTTGAAATCTACATTTTCCATATCTATGCCCGTTGCTTCCTCAAAGCCGCTTATGGATTCATTAAGAATATCTGTTATTGTGCTGCCTGATTTATATTTTATGCGGCTCATCACCTCGCTCACGGAAGGTATCGGTTGCACCTGGTCAACGATGAAAGGTGATGCGTTCGGTATGACGAGAACGAAAACGACCCAGATAAATAGAAGGATTGAGATGGAGGTTGCGGATGAGCGGCTGATGATTGATACGAACAATCCGAGCGAATACATCACGGCGATGAAAAGGAGCGAGACGAGCACGGTGAGAGCGAATGCGCCCCAGTCAAGCGCGGAGAAGTGAAGTTTCGCACTGAAGAGAATTATAAGTGAACAAAGGACAATGCCTGCGATATATGGAATAACAAGGCTTATGTATCCGCCTATCCATTTTGCGAGTATTATGCGGTCGCGCGGCACCGAGTATGACATCAGCAGTTTCAGCGTGCCCATCTCGCGCTCGCCGCTGACGGCATTGTAGGTGAAAACGAAGGCTAACAGTCCCATCACGATGCTCACGACGAATATCAGATCAACCGCAGGAAAGAGCGGGAATACGGGATTGATATTCAACTCGCCGGTAAATTCCGGCTTGTAAAATGGATGGATCGTGGTCTTGCGGTTCGGGTTCTTTTCCACACCCGTATAAAGTATTTCAAGATGTTCTGGGGGACGGTCAACGCCAATGCCAGCGAACATCAGCATGAAGTATGATTTATGCTGCTTTGCGTCTTCAAGGTATGCCCTTTTGTTTTCATGGTAGCCAGACAGGCGTGTTTCGTAATCCTGTTTGAGAACGAGCACGCTGAGGATCATCAGGAGAACGACGATGACAGATGATACATGGAAGCGGAAACTGTAAAGATTATCAAGGAGTTCTTTTTTTATCAGCGTTCCGAGCATAATTGGTCTTCAGTCCATAGTTTTCGGGCTTCAAGTTTGTGAGATGTGAGATGTAAGATGTGAGATGTGGGAAAAACACATATTTTATCTTCCGTTTTACTTTTCACATCTTAGTTCTACCGTCTCA
Source organism: bacterium (assembly GCA_040755115.1). Taxonomy (GTDB): domain Bacteria; phylum UBP15; class UBA6099; order UBA6099; family JBFMBQ01; genus JBFMBQ01. Next base: position 2,344 of record JBFMBQ010000024.1, on the reverse strand, counting down.
CATCTTAATTCTAACATCGTTATTTCACATCGTATCTCAAAAATTTCAGAAAAGACACCATAAAGAAAATGATCGCAAAGATAAACAAAAGTGCGATGTCAATCAGGCTGTTGTTAACACTTTCGGCAAGTTTTTGTTCGGGCTTTTCAAAGGACGGCACTTTTTCAGTATCAATGTTAATATAAATGAAAGGAATGGCTTTCGTGTTATCGGGTTTCACGAAATTTTTTCGTGCCTCGCTCAGGTCGTATTTATTCTGGATTATCTTATCTTTCAGTGTGCTGTAGTCATTGATCCCTGTGCCTGCGATGCTGGTCGTTGCGTAAATGAAGGTGGATGAAGGAGAAACTCTGGAGACATTCATAGCGGCTTGCACCTGGCGTTTGAGGCGGCGCAGGTAGGTGTCTTCAAGTTCACGCACCTTCTCATCAAGGTCGTCGCTGAGGCTTTTTGCCCTGATCTCCTGTTCTTCCGGCGTTAATTCCTGAATTTCCTCGCGCATGTCGCGCTCAATTCGTTCTTCCTCGCGGATGATCTGATCGGGCGTTGCGATTGAGACCACCTGGCGCGCAATCACAGGAGATACATTCGGCACAACGAGGACGAAGAATATCCATGCAAAGAGCGAAAGTATTAGAGAGGTGGCAGAGTTGTGAGTAAAAACGGAAAAGACCATGCCGAGCAGAAAAAACACCCCGATATAGAGTGCGGAAATCCCGAACAGCAGGAGTATGCGCCACCATGCATCCGATGTGAGTGAGACATAAGGATGTGCAATCGTCAGAAGTATTCCTGCGAGGAAAGCGATCAGGAACGGCATCAGGATTGAAATCGTTCCGCCCAGCCATTTGCCGATCAGCACCGCATCGCGCGGCACAGCATTCGTCAGCATCAACTTAAGTGTCTGTGTTTCCTTCTCGCCGGAAATCGTGTCAAAAGCGAATAGCACGGCGAGCAGGCTGAGAACGATGTTTATCACATAAATGAAATCCGGCGGCTGGAAGAGCGTAAAAATCGGATTGGAATATTTGCTCGCCTCAAGTTCTATGCCGCGAAGTCTTGAAGCGTGAACGGAGCGGGTCATTCCGCGATCGCTGAAGGCGTAGCCCGGGATCATAAACGAGCGCGACATCTCGCGCTCAAGACCGATGGCAAAAATACCTAACAGCGTCGGCTTCGGGTCGCGCGTGATGCCGAACGCCTCAAACTGCATGATATTTTCCACCTTTGCAAGGTCTTCGCGGTGAATCTCCGATGCGGTGGAATAATCGTTGAGCCGCCGCCCGTAGTTGATCACCATTATCTGCATACTTCCCACGATCAGTATGAAAAGGAGGGCGAATGAAATCTGGAATCTGAAACCTAACAGATTCAGAAGGAGTTCTTTTTTAACTATCCGTGAAACCATATTTCAGCGAATTGTAGTATACCACAAAGCAATCATAATTTTTGAAAATATTTTATTTATGGTTTTTTATTGGACTTGTGCAAGTTTGCTAATGATGCGCCGTAAATTTGGAGTGCGGTGGCACATGACACCGCTTTGTTACACGGCGACATGTCGCCGTAAATGAAAGCGACATCGTGATGTCGCACTCCAAAACAAATTCCCTCTTTCAGCATTGCATCAATGCAGCATAACAAGATTGTACAAGTTCAGTTTTTTATTCAATTCAGTAACTTCATTTAGTTTTTAACTTACGCTGGAAATCGCGCAACTGACGATAACCGATCAGCCGGATGTCTGATTGCCTCATCATATCAATAACTTCCGGGTCAAGCCACATATTGAGTTCATCCTGCCGCCAGTCGGCGCTATATTCATCAAGACCTGCCACCGCAGGGTGGGACACGATCTCGGTTATGCCGGGTTTTATCTCATTTAGAAGACGCTTAAAAACATCCGCCGCGCTTTCGCCCGGCTTCCTCGCAGGCACCATAACCAACGCATCGGTGGTCATTATGCCCTCCCGGAGGAGTTGAACCGCCAATCCTGCGTGCGGCAGCCGAATGGGGAGATCGTATTTTTTCGCAAGTTTCAAAACTATCTTAAAACTCTTGGGGTCACCATGATAAAAACCCATGTGGCAGTCAAGGTGTGTAATATCAACCCCGGCATCAACCGCCTTCCTGATCTGCGCATCCAGTTCTTCGCTTATCTCAGTGCCGTTCATTCCGAAAACTTTGTCAAGCGTGTTGAAAAAATATCCGTTCTCATCAACAAGTGACGGCATCCTTTCTACAGGCATCAGGGGACCATAAGGCGGCAGATCATCTTCAATTATCAGTGTCAGGTGTATGCCGGCGTCTGCATCAGGGTGTGAAACGAGGTATTTAAACGCTT
>JBFMBQ010000023.1:0-2034 GCA_040755115.1 bacterium | reverse complement strand
AAGGCGACGCTGCCCTTCTGCATACCACGCAGCATGAACTTGCTGAACAGTGGTTGAACAATCTGAAATATTTCATGTGGAAAGATTTCGTGAAAGAAAAGATGTAAAATAATACTGACCACGAAGGGCACGAAGAAAAAAAATTTACCACGAAAAACGCGAAAGACACGAAAAATATATGTTAATAAGGGTTCTGATCGTTGATGACGAAAAGAGAATTCTCACAGGGCTGTCCAAGGCTCTGGAGTCAATGAACTATTATGTTGAAACCACGACCTCGCCCATAAAGGCGTTGAACGGCGTGGAGAACAAAAATTTTGATGTTCTGATAACCGATCTCATTATGCCGCACATGGACGGAATTGAACTGCTTGAAAAGGTAAAAGATAAAGCGCCTGAACTGCCGGTGATAATCCTCACCGGGCACGGCACGATAGAGAGCGCTGTGAAGGCTATGAGAGGCGGCGCGTATGATTACATCACAAAGCCGTTCAACCTTGAAGAGGTTGACCTGATAGTGAAGCGCGCAGTTGAGCACTCTCGCCTGATAGGTGAAAACATCAGACTTAAAAACCAGTTGACCAGAAAACAGACTTACATGAACCTCGTTGGCGAAAGTGCGGCGATGCAGGAAGTTTACAGGATGATTGATCGCGTCAAAGACATAGACACCACCGTTCTGATCGTGGGTGAGAGCGGCACCGGGAAAGAACTCATAGCGAAGGCAATCCACTACGGGGGACAGAATCCATCCGCCCCGCTCGTGATAGTTGATTGTGCAGCGCTTACGCCGAGTCTGCTGGAGAGCGAACTTTTCGGACATATAAAGGGTGCATTCACGGGCGCATATCGTGATAAGGCAGGCTACTTTGAGGCGGCAAACGGCGGGACAATTTTCCTTGATGAGATCGGCGAATTCAATTACCCGCTACAGACGCGGCTTCTTCGCGTGCTTCAGGAAGGCGAATTTTCACGGGTCGGCGACCACCGACTGATTAAGGTCAATGTGCGCGTCATCGCCGCAACCAACACCGACCTTGACCTCGCCGTCCGCGAGGGCAGATTCAGAGAAGACCTCCTCTACCGACTGAATGTGATCACTATCAAGGTGCCGCCCCTTCGCGCACGTACCGATGACATCCCCACGCTCACCGACCATTTCATCAATAAATTCTCTCAAAAATTAAAAAAACGCATTCTCGGCATCTCCGATGACGCCCTTGAATGTTTCCGGGATCATCCCTGGCACGGTAATGTGCGCGAACTGGAAAATGTTATTGAGCAGGCTATCACCTTCTGCGATGAGGATGTCATCCAGAAAAAACACCTGCCCGAAACGATGAGGGCATCTGAACTACGCTCGCCATTTTACACCGAACCACTGGATGAACTGACATCCGTCTCATATAAGGAAGCAAAAAAGAAATTGGTGGGGAACTTCACCCGTGAGTATCTGAATAAGTTATTAGGGGATTTCAACGGGAATGTTACAGCCGCAGCAAGGCAGGCTGGTATAGACCGAACCTGTTTTTACAGGATGCTGCGGAAATTCCGCAAAGAAGAAAAAAAATAAATAGATGCCCACGAAGCGCACAAAGGTTTTAATCCTGTCTTTCCTGTTAATCCTGTCCATTAATGATCTTCATTGAAATATCAATCGCAGGCGCTGAATGCGTCAGTGCACCGACTGAGATATAATGCACACCGAGATTGGCGATCTGGCGCACATTCTCAAGATTGACGCCGCCTGAAACCTCAATTTGTGCCCTGTTGCCAATGAGTGCGACCGCTTCCTTCAACTGTGCAACATCCATGTTGTCAAGAAGAATAATATCCGCTCCCGCATCCAATGCCTCCTCAACCTCAGTCAAGGTTTTTGCTTCCACTTCTATCCTGAACTGTGACCCCTGAACCGTTTTGGGCACGATAAATCGTGCCCCTACACCTGAATCCTGAATCCTGAATCCTGAATCCTGATTTCCGAATTTTGCCCGCGCCATCTCCACAGCGCGCTTTATACCGCCGGCGATGCGG
>JBFMBQ010000022.1:0-3083 GCA_040755115.1 bacterium | reverse complement strand
TTCTTGCAACAGCATCTATCGCGTGGTCATTCAACCGAGGACTATTTTTCCACGGTTGTAAGAGTGAGATGTCAACCTCTTGCAGTTTCATGATAATACCCTCCTACTAACTTATTCTTCCGTTTGACTGATCATAATTCCTGGCTCTCTGCTTACGCCATGTCAAACTATCACTATATAATTTAAAAAATTTGGATGTCTAAATGCGGAACAGACTGGTAAAAATTTTTCTAAACCAACTTACACTTAAAAAATAACTAAAATAATCAAAAAAGCCTTTTTTTATCTTGTTTTTTTGAGAATTTGATGCTTTCAAAATATTGAAAACCCGAAAGTTTAAAAAGACGAGCATTTATCTGGTTTTTAAAAATTTATTGACATATCCTATCGTAGATGTATATTTATTCTGGTCGTAATCGGCTGAAATTATGGAAAAGGAGCCGCGGGATAATGGTGCCAAAATTCTTCGGTCAATACCTGCTTGAAAAAGAAGTCCTCTCCCGAGACCAACTGATTGAAGCCATCAACTACCAGAGATTAAAAGTGCTGAAGTTAGGCGAAATCGCACTCGCCAAAGGTTACCTCACAGAAAAAGAGGTGGCAAAGATCCACAACGAGCAGCGGCGCACCGACAAGATGTTCGGTGAACTCGCCGTCGGCATGGATCTGCTCACCGAAGCACAACTGAAACAGATATTGACAATACAACAGAACAGCCATATTTACCTCGGCGAGGCAATTGTGGCGCTGGGATTTCTTGACAATGCACGGCTTGAAAAAGAACTGACCTCTTTTAAGGAAAACCAGAAAGTTTTGCCGCCGATTGAAGTGATGATCGCCGAAGATGTTGAACACAAAGATGTCATGATTGCCGTTGTTGATATTACCAGTAAGATGCTCCGGCGTGTGGCAGACCTTCTGTCCAAAACGGGGCAACTCCGATATGAGGATAAAGCAATCAAAAACCTGGGCGTTGCCTCCTATATAGAATTGAAAGGCAATCTGATAAACCGTATCATCCTGAATTGCACATGGGATGTTGCACACCATATTGCGCGTAAAACTTTCAAGAACGAAAGTCTCCCGTTTGACCAGGAACTGATCATTGACACCACGGCGGAGTTCATCAATATCATCTGCGGAAATGTGAGGGCAAAATTACTTGAAAACGGCAGGATATTTGAAATTAACCCTCCGAATACATTCCCGGACAACAAACAGGCGGACATAAAACTTGATAATAGGGAACAAGCGGTAATCGTTCCAGCCTATACGCCGACCGGTGAGTTGGAAGTAGGGCTTATAACGAAAACATAGTTGCGGGTTTGGAGTTGCGAGTTCAGAGTTAAAACTCCGAACTTTAAACTCAGAACTCGGAACTCACGAAAGCAGGTGAAATGTTCAAAGTAAAGTAATGACTGAGAGAGGGAGAAACAGATGAGTGAGAACAAGAGAAAAGTACTCATAGCGGACGACAGCCGGGTTGCATCGCACCTTCTCAGAGAGATCATAGAATCAATAGAGCACTGCGAAGTAATAGGAAACGCACGGACGGGTGAGGAATCGGTAGAGATGTATATGCAATTCAGACCGCATTTGGTTACGATGGATTTGTCAATGCCTGGTATGGGTGGTATGGAGGCGATCAGGCAGATAATAGCAAGCGACCCGTCAGCGAGGGTGGTCGTAGTAAGTTCAATGGGCGGCGCACAGGATAAACTTCTTGAAGCGCTTGAAGCGGGCGCCCTGAGCGTTATTTCAAAACCATTTGATGAAGAGAAAGCGATAACAGTATTTAAGAAACTCTTGGGGATCATTTAAGTGTCCAATTCAACAAAGACATGTCCAAAAATAAAACACAGGCTTAAAATTTAAATTCATAAATAATCAAATACAGATTAATTCAAGTTAATATCAGAAATATAATAAAAAGAAAAAATTCACAAACTTTTCTGATTATAAGAAAATCGTCGAACTTAATAACTTTTTAGCGTCCAAAAATTAGACACCGGCATTAAATCCCATAATTATAATTTTTATTAAGACACAAAAAATCTGAAAGTAAAAATCACCGGTTTTTGAAATTTTCCATTATATGGACACTTACTGGCAGAGTTTTTGCATTCTTATTAATGCAGGAAAAAAATTGGGAGGTTACATTATGCAAACTTCAACAGAAACACAAAGCGCAACAAAAAAAGAATGTATATGGATGAAAATGGGGCTTGTCTCTTACCGCATCTGCACGAACAATTTCCAATGCGGCAGTTGCGAGTTTGACCAGGCGATGTCAAGCGGCGATATTGACGCCGGCGGCTTCCAGGCGCTGGCTGCAAAAGTCCGCTACATGCCTGCCTCACAAAGAAAATGCAGATACATGCTGGCTGGACTGGTCTCCTACAAAATCTGTTCAAACAGTTACGAGTGCAGCCGCTGCGAATACGACCAGATGATGGAAGAAATGCTTCAGAAAATATCCACCTCTTCCTTCGCGCAGAAACGAAAAAGCGCGGCAGCAAAGAAACACACGGTTGCAGGTTACCTCATGCCTTTAGACCTTTATTACCACAAGGGGCATCTGTGGGTGAAAGCAAACGAAACGGGGAGTGTAACAGTGGGGCTTGACGATTTTGCGCAGAAACTTATCGGACCGTGCACTTATGTCAACCTGCCCAAGCCGGGCACGATAGTGAAGGCGGGAGAAGTAGTGTGGCAACTGCGCTGCGGCGACAGGGTCGCAGATGCGCTCAGCCCGATTGACGGGATAATCGCTGCGGTGAACAAGGATGTTGTAGAAAAGCCGGAACTGCTCAACAAGTCGCCTTACACGGGCGGCTGGCTGTTTGCGATAGACCCCGCAGACACTGAAAAATGGAATGAGGGACTTATGAACGATGAGTGTGCCGAAAAGTGGCTTGAGGGGGAATCGGAGCGCCTGCACGAAATGGTATCGGCGGGGATTGGCGTTTCGCTTTCTGACGGCGGCTACCCTGCCACTGATGTGTTTGGCGACCTCGGTGCATCCGAGTGGAAGAGCCGTGTGGAGAGTTTTCTTAAACCGTAAATGTTTTTTATCCATTAAT
>JBFMBQ010000021.1:0-3709 GCA_040755115.1 bacterium | reverse complement strand
CGATGTGAAATTTCACGACCTCGGACTCCTCATTGTTGACGAAGAGCAGCGCTTCGGCGTCAAGCACAAAGAACGATTGAAATTTATCAAGACCGACATTGATGTCCTGACACTCACCGCAACGCCCATCCCGCGCACCCTGAACATGTCCCTGATCGGACTGCGCGATATTAGTCTGATAGAAACCCCGCCTGAAGACCGCAAGGCTGTCAAGACCTTCGTTGAGGAGTGGAATATGCAGTCCCTTTATCTCGCCGTTGACAGGGAACTCGCCCGCGGCGGACAGGTCTATTATGTGCATAACCAGATTGAAACCATTCATCAGGTCAGGGCTTTCCTTGAAGGGGCTTTCGCAAATGCCCGCATCGCCGTCTGCCACGGCAAGATGCCGGAGCGCGAACTTGAGAAAGCCATGATAAAATTCCTCGCCCACGAATACGATGTCCTTCTGTGCACGACTATCATTGAGAACGGACTTGACATACCGAATGTGAACACACTCGTGGTGGCTGGAGCGGAGAACTTCGGGCTTTCACAATTATATCAGTTGCGCGGGCGGGTAGGGCGCTCCTACAAGCAGTCTTATTCTTATTTCTTCTACTCGCCGCATCGTGTGGTTACAGAAAAGGCGCAAAAGCGGCTGGAGGCATTGCGAGACTTCGCGGAACTCGGCTCCGGCTACCGCCTTGCGATGCGTGACCTTGAAATCCGCGGCGCAGGCAATCTCCTCGGCAAAGAACAGCACGGCTACATCACGGAAGTCGGTTTTAACCTTTACTGCTCCATGCTTTCTGAATCGGTGCAGAAATTGAAAGGCAAGCCGATTGAGGCGCTGCCCAGAGTTGAAGTGGAACTCGGCTTGAGCGCATACCTGCCGGATAGTTACATTGAGGATGCCGCACAGAGGACATCCCTCTACAAGCGAATACTGTCGGTGCGCACCGAACAGCAACTTGACGCCGTCGTGGACGAAATGACCGACCGCTACGGCGAGTCGCCGGAACCGGCAGTTAATTTTGTATTAAATCAGCGGATAAAACTTTTTTGCTTCCATATCGGCATCGCACGGATACGAACCTACAGGGACAGCGAACTCACGGATATTTTTTTCAGAGACAAGAAAGGCATTGAATTGTATATGAATGTACCGATGCCTCAATTGCCAGGGATAGAGATCGCTTTTCTAAAGGACAGAATCCGATTGCTGCACCGTGCTGTTAAACCCAGGCAGGTGGCGGACTCTATGATCTTAATTCTTAAGGATATGATGACAAGTCATTAAAGACTCCCCACTAATTACACGAGTTTACACGAATTAATTCGTGAAAATTAGTGAAATTCGTGGATAAAAATTTTTTATCTTCCATTTAACATTGATTTGACATTTGGCATTTTGATTTTGTCATTACCCCGATCCTGAACTACTCTCTACCGTTTGCTGCGTCCTTTCAAGCGCAATAAGAAGTTTCTGCATTTTTTTTATAATTGCCTCCGCATCACGCGGCATCCTTGTGTCGGGTGAACCTTGGTAGCAAAGCGAAAAATTTTTCGTTACGCAGAAGCCAGGAATTTTCAGGTCACGCGGGTTAATTATGATGGTAATCATTTTGTCGTTCTTTTTGAAATACACTTGCAGTGTTTTTTCAGCAGGCACAATAATCTGATCAAAGTTCCAGCCTTGATACGAAAAATTTTTCAACAAACCACTAAGAAACGAAGGAAAAGTATCCCATCGAAAGGTTGCGATCAGAGAAGTTAGATCAGGTTCTATATTATTTCCTGAATCCACTTTCCATGGGTAAAATTCCTGATACACCGCAAGATAACTCCGCGGAATACCAGCGCACATCTTTCTCTCATCGCATCGCTCACATTCTGTAACTATCTTATAACCGAAGGGAGAAGATTCGTTATCTTTATAAGGGTCGGATAACGGAGTCAGGGGTTTTGGATACTTAAAAAATATATTCTTAAATGGTATTTCCTTCGGGAATCCGCAGCGGGGAACATTATGGATGTGTAAATCCAATTCCGCATACTGGCTTACGGCTTGTAAAACATAATAGGTAAAAACCTCATAACTGGGGACGATGTCCTTGTATATTTCAATGTTGCCAGTGTAATCAGGGAAAGTAATAGAAATCTCTGGTATCTTTGTTGAATCTGACCATTGCTTTTCTTTTAACAAGGAACTGAAAAGCAGAAGAATCTGATTTATTTCATGGACAGATTGTTTAAGCAGCAGGGCATTAAGTCCTACATTAAGTCCTGACTTAAATGCGTTGCGAACAGTGGCGACCTTTTTCTCAAGTGCGTTGCCTGATCCGCATATCATTTCGGTGATCATAAGCGAGCCGGAAAAGAAGGTAACGAAAATATCACTTATTCCGGCAACCACCAGTTTTTCAAGGAAAGGGAGATCAGCAGTAAGGATGCCGTTTGTGCTTTATGTGATGGTTGAGAAACCAATAGAGCGGCAGTATTCAATGACTTTTATAATATCAGGGTAAGTGGTAGGTTCAAATCCTCCGATCCCCAGAAAAACCTCTTCAGAGCCGGCATCGCGGATTTCACGAACCCTCTGGATAATCTTTTCTATTGATGTGTCAACATCAGGCGGTTCCAAGCCGGGCGGCAGACAAAACAGGCAGCGAAGGTCGCACTTACCAGGAATAAGAACCGAATTATCTATCATAATGATATGATATTCATTAACATCGCTGATGCAAGCAGTAGGGGCGGGTTTCAAACCCGCCTCTGCATCTTTTTTCGTGCCTTTCGTGCCATTTCGTGGTAAATATGCTATTAAGATGAAAAAAATATAACTTTTGTTATAATAAAATCAGAAATGATGACAAATATTGACGAGGTATTCAGATCCCTCAAAGAACGCTTCTGCCCCGAACTCACTGACGGTTGGTTCAGCACCATCCATTTTATCTTTACAGATGACGGTGAGTGGACTTTTGATGTGAACAGCGGTGAACTTCAAATCACGCAGGGACTGACGGGAGAACCCCTTTCCGTAGTGAAAACAGATGTGAACACCTTTGACCGCGTTTTCAGCGGCGAACTGCCCCTTGAAATACCCATGATGGCGGACAGGTTTGATGTGGATAACCTTGTTGAGATATTCAAACTCCAGACAATTTTCAAAAAGCGAAGATAAAAATAACACAGAGTTCACAGAGACACAGAAAACGCAGAGAAAATGACAAAAGCGACAGAATTCTTGAGCCGTGCCAAAGAGCAGGCGGGCGACGCAGTGCAGGTCGTGGAGATCGGCGGCGGCTGCAACAACCACTGCTATTTCTGTAATGTCCTTGACCAGCCTTACGAGACAGACTTTGAATATCTCGCAGAGACAATCAGAACTGGCGCTGCGCAGAGCCGCACCGATGTGGTGCTCACAGGACACGAGCCGACAATACATCCGCAGTTCGTTGACCTCGTGAAGTTCGCCAGAGACACAGGCTTCAAGAGGATACGGATTGAAACAAATGGCAGATTGTTTGCCTACCCAAAATTCGCAAGTGCCGTGCTGGACGCCGGTGCAACGGAAATCGCAATTAATTTACCTGCCCACAGTGAAAAACTCGCCTTGCAGATAAATCCCATCCCGGGCGCATTGAAACAGACCATACGCGGCTTGAAAAATCTCCTTCAAAGCGACAGCGGAAATCTCACCGTGAGCACCATCGTCCCGGTG
>JBFMBQ010000020.1:0-3459 GCA_040755115.1 bacterium | reverse complement strand
ACTCCGCGATATGATGTCCTGGCTTGGCAAAAAAAGTTGAGTATTAGACGGGATTAAGAGAATTAAAAGGCATTAGAAAGGATAGAGCCTTAAAGATTAAGGGAAGGAATTGCCATAAAGCGATAGCCATGCAGGGGCGCACACTGTGCGCCCCTAATATTTTCTTTTGTGTTTTTTGTGTCTTATTGGTTGATGCTTGAATCTTTTATGCATGCAAAAAATAGAAAAGTTGACTAAATCAAGGCATTTAATAGAATTGTATTTTAAGAATGGGGGAGATGTTATGGTGAAAGACAAGAAGACAACAGAAAGAATAATCATATTTGACACCACGCTTCGCGACGGTGAGCAGTCGCCGGGCGCAACGATGAATGTGGATGAGAAGGTTAAAGTGGCGCTCCAGTTGGCGCGGCTGAATGTTGATGTGATAGAGGCGGGCTTCCCTATTTCGTCGCCCGGCGATTTTGAGGCGGTTCAGGAGATAGCGAAACGCGTTGAGGGCCCTGTCATTTGCGGACTCGCGCGCACTGCCCGTGAGGACATTGATCGCGTGAAACTCGCCCTCAAACACGCCGCAATGCGGCGCATTCATACCTTCGTCGGCACCTCTGATGTTCATATAAAGAAAAAGTTGCAGAAGAGAACGGCAGAGGTAATAAAAATGGCGACAGAGGCGGTGAAGCGGGCGAAGGACTTCACAGACGATGTTGAGTTCTCACCTGAAGATGCCTCGCGGACGAAGTTTGATTTCCTCTGCGAGATCGTTGAAAAGGCAATTGCCGCAGGAGCAACAACAGTGAACATTCCTGATACGGTTGGATATTCAACGCCTGTGGAGTTCGGCGATCTTATCAAGCGGCTCATCAGGACGGTGCCTAATTCACGCAAGGCGATCATCAGCGTCCATTGCCATAACGACCTCGGACTCGCTACCGCCAATTCCATCGCTGCCGTCATCAACGGCGCGCGGCAGGTGGAGTGCACGATCAACGGACTCGGCGAGCGCGCCGGGAACGCATCGCTTGAGGAAATCGTGATGACTATCCACACTCGGCACGACCTGCTGCCATATATTACAAACATCGCAAAACACGAAATCTACAGGACGAGCCGTCTTGTGAGCGCCATCACTGGCATAAATGTGCAGCCTAACAAAGCCATCGTCGGGCGCAATGCCTTTGCGCACGAGGCGGGCATACATCAGGACGGCATTCTCAAAGACAAGCGCACCTACGAGATAATGGATGCCCAGACGATAGGGCTGCCGCGCAGCACATTCGTGCTCGGCAAGCATTCGGGCAGGCACGCCTTTGTTGAGAAACTGCGCGAACTCGGTTACGAACTTTCGCCCGCCGATTTGAACCGCGCATTTCTGCGCTTCAAGGAAATCGCCGACAGAAAAAAGGAAATGAGCGATCTGGACATACAATCGGTGATAGAAGATGAGATAATGGACATACCGGAGAAATTTCATCTTGAGTCTGTCAATGTGATGTGCGGCGGGCGGGTCAAGGCGACGGCGATGATTGAGATGCGCGATGGGGAAAATCTGATAGAGAAATCAGCCATCGGGGTCGGACCTGTGGATGCAGTATATCAGTGTATTAAGAAGATAACAAAGGTGCCGAACAAACTCGTTGATTTTTCAGTGAAGTCGGTTACCGGCGGGATAGACGCCATCGGCGAGGTAATGATCAGGATGGCGGATGAGAAGGGCAAGGTATTCACCGGGCATGGGGCGAGCCTTGATATAGTGGAGGCGAGCGCGAAGGCGTATGTGAATGCGATAAACAAACTGGTTCACTGGAGAAAGACGCATCCGGGTAATCATAGAGATCATCCTGAATTGTGATGTCGGTGCAAAAAGTGTTAAATTGTAACAGGTTGTTGAAAAATAGAATATTTCTCGCAAAGGCGCAAAGAATGCGAAGAAATTCGTGTAAATTCGCAGAAAAAATCTGTGTCTATCCGTGTTCATCTGTGGTTTCATGTCTTTTTCAACACCCTGGTAAGTTGTGAGAAGCAGGAGATGAGATGCAAGGCAATCGTCTCACATCTCCCATTTACCCCGCAAGGAGATCACGATATGAGAAAGATCAAATATAGCAGCGATGTGGATGCTCTTATAATTGAACTCTCGGACAAACAGATAGATTACGCGGAAGAAGAAGGTCAGATGATCATCCATTTTTCCAAAGATGGTGAACCTGTGCTCCTTGAAATACTTGATGCGAAGGATTTTATCCTTAATACGCTTGTCAGTTTAATAAAAGAAAAGGAAATAGCGATTCCGTAAAAATGAGAAACTAATACAATGCTGAACAAGCCGCGGATTAAGCGGAGAAATGCTGATGAACATTAATAAAATTTCTGCTCAAGGTTAAAAACGATATGTCTGCAAAGAAGATACGGGTATTAATATCAGGCGTGTGCGGTCGGATGGGCGGCGAGGTAGTGCGTGCGGTTACGGCGCAGGATGATATGGAAGTGGTGGGAGGCGTTGACATCAGGTGCGGGGGCAAAGATGTAGGAGAGATTGCGGGGATTGAAACTCTTGGCGTGCATATTGAGAGCGATTTGAGGGTGGCGCTGCGTTCAGGCAAGCCTGATGTGGTAGTGGATTTCACTTCGGCGGAAGGCTTTGGCGAGCGCGCGTCTGAGATATTAAAATTCGGCTGTCATCTGGTTGCGGGGACGACAGGCGTGTCGCCTGAGGTAGTAAAGAAACTGGCGGCGATTGCAAAACGAAAGAAACGCGGGTTTGTTCTTGCGCCGAATTTCGCTCTCGGCGCTGTCCTGATGATGAAATTCGCCCAGCAGGCGGTGCAGTATATGCCTGATATGGAGATCGTGGAACTCCACCACGACCGCAAAGTGGATGCGCCCTCTGGCACAGCGCTTCGGACGGCGGAACTCGCAGCGGAAATAAAGAAAAAATTCTCACCACGAAAGGACCCCACACGTGTTCACAAACTCAACGGCTGCCGCGGCGGCACGCTGGGTGGCATTTCCATACACAGCATTAGGCTGCCGGGATTTCTTGCGCACCAGGAAGTGATTTTCGGCGGCGCAGGGCAGACGCTCACGATACGGCATGATACCACCTCGCGTGAGGCGTTTATGCCGGGCGTAATCCTCGCAATACGCAGAGTTGTTACTTTGCAGGGATTAGTGCTGGGACTGGAGAATCTGATATAAGTGGCAGACAATATTATTAAAATCGCAAGAAAAATCATGCTCGCAGGCATCGGGCTTTTGAACGATGCTATCAGTAATGTTAAAGATTCCGTTGACGAACTCGTGGAACGGGGCGAGTTGAGGCGGAAGGATTCAAGCGATTTTATAGCGGAGATACTGGAGCGCATGAAAGTGGAAAGGGATGAACTGGGAGAGGTAATACGCGATATTATGAGGGATGTGTTCAATACGGCGGGACTTATCACGGCGCATGATCTTCAG
>JBFMBQ010000019.1:0-6224 GCA_040755115.1 bacterium | reverse complement strand
CCTTAATTCTTAATTCTTACTATCAATCACCTCCCCTCAAAAACTGCTCTGCCTATTCTCACCATTGTTGAACCCTCTTCAATCGCCGCCTCAAAATCATCTGTCATCCCCATTGAAAGGTCTCTGAGCAGTGCGTGATCTTTTCTTGTCTCATCGTATATCTCTTTCATTCTTCTGAATGCACTCCTTATTACGGCAGTGTCATCCGTCAGGGGACCTATCGTCATCAATCCTTCAATCTTCAAATTCTTATGTCTCGCAATCGCAGCCACCGCCTCCGATACCATTTCAGGAGAAAATCCACTTTTCGCTTCCTCCCCTGAAATATTGACCTCCACCTGAACGGGCATGATTCGCCCCTGCTTCTCAAGTTCAGCGTTCAGAACTTCCGCAAGAGGGAGAGAGTCAACGGAATCAATCGTATCAAACAACCTCACCGCCTTCGCCGCCTTGTTCCGCTGAAGATGTCCCACCATACGCAGAAGAAATTTCCTTTTAACATCGCCGTCGCCGTATTTTTTTTCCGCTTCCTGCAAGCGGTTCTCGCCTATATGTCTCGCACCCGCGAGCACCGCTGCACGAACCTCCTCAATTGAACGATTCTTCGCCACCACTACAAGCGTTATTTCATCAGGCTTCCGTCCCGCGCGCTCCGCACACCTTCCTATCCGCTCCTTAAGTAATCTCATGTTTTCTACGATGTGTTTTTGCCTCTCCAAAATGTCATCACCTTGAACTTATTAATTATTGTGCCACCCCCAAACTCGTTTGGGTGTGCCACATCCGCAATTTTTTCATTCCGCACTCCGCATTTCCTTACACCGCCGCGCGAATCTTCTCGTATTCCTCTAACAACCGCTGCTTGCCGAAAGGATATTCAAGCAAATCCCAGGGCATAATCTCGTCAATATCCCTCTGCCGATACGCATAAAAATCCAATGTCAAACCATTATCCTTCAGTTCACGAAAAAACGCCGACGGAGCCGCACCGCTTCGCGCTGCCATCAGTATCACTTTCCCAAGCTGCCTGTCCCCCATAGAAAGCACCGTCTGCAACTCCGCCATACGCAAACTCTCCGCCTTCAATGTAATCCACCCGATCTTCTTCACTGCTCTCTTCAAAATCCCAATCCTGTCTTTCAGCACTTCCCTGCGCTCCATGGCACACCACTGGAACGGCGTGAATGCTTTCGGTACTAAAGGATTGACACTGAGAACAACTGAAATCTTATCTTTCCCTCTGCGGAACTGCCCCGCAAAATCCACTATCGCCTCAACATCTTCATCCCTCTCGCCGGGAACGCCGATAAGAAAATACATCTTTATTTTCTTTACGCCCACCTCGATCAATTCGCTTATCGTTTCAGGCTCTATCTCAACAGGATGTTTATTGATTATCTCATGCAAGCGCTTCACAGCGACTTCCGGTGCAATAGTAATAGTGTTCATTCCCAGGCGCTTGCCGTATCTGATAAAAACTTCCCTCACCTGCTTAGTCAACCGAAGGGAAGAAAACGACACCTCGCCGCCTTTGCTCAAAATCAGTTCACAAATATCGCTTAGGACGCTGACACTTGAGAAGCCTGTGCCTATAAGCCCGACCCTGCCCGAAATGCCCGAACCGCGGTCAATGACCTTTTTCAGTTCATCTTCGCGGACAGTCCGGAAATCACATGTTATAAATTTTGTGAGGCAGAAACGGCAGTTGTAAGGGCAGCCCCGTGAAAGTTCAACGAGGAACATATTGCGGAAGACAGAATTCGGCGTAACCACAGAAGAATGCGCCGTCCACCGCAAAGTCGCCACCGTCCGCCTCTTCACCTGCTGCGCCGCACCCGCTTCCGGGACGATCTTCCTGACACGCCCGTCAGGAAAATAAAAGACTGAATACAACGACGGCAGATATATTCCCTTTATGTTCTTCAGATTTTTCATAAGCGCTTCTTTGAAGGTTGACATTGAACGACTTTTGTTCATTGCAGAAGATGCCCTTCCATTGTCATAACGCAACGCCTGCCAGCACTCAACAAATTCCAGTATCGCCTCGTCTCCTTCACCTACAAAAACCACATCAACAAAATCCGCTATCGGTTCAGGATTCGCACTGACCGCAACTCCTCCCGCGACCACAAGCGGACCTTCACGCCGAGCCGAGTATGGCTCCACCCCGCTGCGCTCCAACTGCCACACAAGATTCACATAATCCACCTCAAACGGAACGGAAAATCCGACCACATCATACTCTGCGATTCCCCTGCCGAGTTCCACCGTTTCTACATTCCCCCCGTAATCTTCCGGCAGAAAAAATCTGTCGCATCTCACCCCCTTAACGGAATTAAGAAGATGATAAATCCATAAAAAACCAAGATTCGCCATCCCCACGAAGTAGCGGTTCGGAAATCCAAGCGCAAACCGCAGAAAATACCGCTTCCATTCCCTCCCCTTGCCGTAGTCATATAAAAATCTTTCGCTTGCGATCATTTCAATGATCAAATTTATCTTCTCAAAAATGACGGCAGGTCTATATCCATTAATCGTTCTTCTTTCACCTTCTGTGTCTCGGCGGTTTTTTCAGCCTCAACAGCAACAGAAACCGGCACCCGCCTCCACTCCTGCGCCTGCGGCTTCACGAAACCCGTCGCAATTACCGTTACACGCATCTCATCCGTAAGAGTCTCATCAATCACGGCGCCGAAAATAATGTTCGCATCTTCCGCCGCCGCCGATGTTATGGTCTCAGCCGCAGTATTTATCTCGCCGATGCTCATATTCCTGCCGCCCGATATGTTGATGATTATCCCCCTTGCGCCATCCATCGGGTTCTCAAGCAGCGGGCTCGTTACGGCAGCGAGCGCCGCCTCCCTCGCCCGCCCCTCGCCCCTGCCGGAACCCATCCCCATCAGCGCCGTCCCGGCTCCATGCATAATCGCACGCACATCGGCATAATCCAGATTGATTACCCCAGGTATCGTGATCAGATCGCATATACCCTGAACACCCTGCCGCAGCACATCATCAGCAATGTAAAATGCCTGAACCAGACTTGTCCGCGTCTGCACCACGCTGATAAGACGGTCATTCGGGATCGTGATAAGCGTATCAACATGCTTTTCTAGTTGCTCAATCCCCCGCTGTGCAACCTGCCATCGGCGACGCCCCTCAAAACCAAAAGGCCGCGTTACAACCCCAACAGTCAGCACGCCCATCTCTTTTGCTATACTGGCTATCACAGGCGATGCGCCGGTACCTGTCCCGCCGCCCATACCTGCCGTTATGAAAACCATGTCTATGTTCTCTACTATCCGCTCTATCTCTGCCACACACGCTTCCGCCGCACGACGCCCTACCTCAGGGTCAGCGCCAGCGCCAAGCCCCCGCGTCAACTTTCCCCCAATCTGCAACTTCTCCTCCGCCGAATTCCTCCCTAACACCTGCCAGTCCGTATTTACAGCCACAAACTTCACACCCCTTATTCCCACCTGCACCATCCGGTTAACCGCATTGCACCCGCCGCCCCCGACACCGAGCACTTTTATCCGTGCACTCTTTTCAATCCGTGGTATGTTTTCCATGCCTCACCTCCAGGTTTTGTTTATGGTAAAAACACCTTTGAAATACCAGCAATATTTTTTACAAAACGCTGCAAACCGCCCCGGCGCGGCATCTCCTCAACCCACCCTGACTGCACCCGCCTCTCCGCATACTGGAGCATGCCAACTGCGGTTGCGAATATCGGACTTGTTACCATCTCCCGATGCGCACCGGCATATCTCGGATGCCCGACACGAACATGCATGTCAAGCAAACGAGAGGCTATCTCGGCAAAACCTTCAAGCAGCGCA
The DNA here is from genome assembly GCA_040755115.1 of bacterium. GTDB lineage: Bacteria > UBP15 > UBA6099 > UBA6099 > JBFMBQ01 > JBFMBQ01. Next base: position 2,382 of record JBFMBQ010000019.1, on the reverse strand, counting down.
CCACCCCCGGTAATCACAACTCCCCCAGGCACAATCGCCGTCGCCTCCGATTCCTCCAGTTCTCTAAACACTAATCTAACCATCTCCATCACTCGCGCCTGAATGATCTCGCACAACAGCCCTTTCGGTCGCTGCACCCGCTTCTCCTGACCTATCGGCTGAATATCTATCGGCACGCTCTCATCCACGCCTGAAAGAAACGCCCTGCCATGCTCTATTTTCAATCGCTCCGCCTCACGCAAAGAGGTGCTCAAACCTACTGCGACATCGTTATCTATATGATTTCCCCCAACCGGCAATATCCGTGCCCTGCACAAACTGCCGTCGCGAAAAACCGCCATATCCATCGTGCCGCCTCCAATATCCAGCAGCACAACGCCTATCTGCTTCTCATCCTCACTCAAAACCGCCTCACCCGACGCCAGCGGCTCAAGCAGCAGTCCAGCCACCGTTATATCAAGTTTGAGCACACACCGAATGATATTCTGCAAAAACGATGATGCACCGGTGATGATCTGCACCCGTGCCTCAAGCCTGCTGCCTGCCATTCCAATGGGATCGCATACACCGCCGTGCCCATCCACAAGAAATTCCTGAACCACTATATCCACAATCTCTTTGTCGGGCGGCAGCAAAAGCACCCTCGCCGACTCAACACACCTTGTTACATCCTCTTCTGTTATCCCGCGCCGCTGATCCTGAACTATTGCCATCCCATGAGCGCTGTTTGAACCGATATGGCTGCCTGACACCCCGATATACACCTTGTCAACGCCGGTGCCGGACATACGCTCCGCATCGCTGACAGCCCGATAAACCGCCTGCTCTACTTTCTCAAGATCAACCACAAGCCCCTTCTTCATCCCCTCGTTATGGCTCACCCCCACACCGATAATATCAAGGCTGCCGCCGCCCGCCTCGGCTATCATGGCACATACTTTCGTTGTGCCTATGTCAAGCGCAGTGATTACCCTTTTTCGCTCCCTTGCCATTTACCTGCCCTTCTGATCATTCTCTGCACCAGTAGGGGCAAGGCATGCCTTGCCCCTACTTAATCCACCCCGACAATCTTCAAAAAGAACAAAAATAAAATAGATGATAACCGCCGGGAAAATCATAACGCCCGATACCTGCTCCACCAGAAATAGAGCCGCTATCAGCAAAAAGCCCGCTCCCGCACTGCGCACAATCTGCACGCCAGTGCCCTCCACAGCGAGATACATCAAAACTATCAGATGCACAAGAAATAAACATATCACCACATACCACGGCATAAATACCTCAAATGAACCAATCGCAGGCGGAAGATAATACCCCGCAACGAAACCACTAAAGAAACCTATGATTATGTAAAGCATAATATCTCAATCCGTATAACGCAGCGAAAATTCGCCCCTGTAAGGCTCAATTACAAGTTGCTTCATCTCCTTCACATCAACCTTCATTCCCTTGATAGACATCGCATCCACCACTCCGCCCATCATCATAATTGAACTCTTCAGCACCATTGCGTTGCCAATCGCCTTCACCTCGTAAGGAGGCACTGTGTTGGTGTCATTTATCCGAATCGCAGGCCCCACACATCTCATCGCCGTTACCGCAGTTATCCGCTCACCATTCACCGACACAGCCTCCGCCCCGGCAGCAAATAATTCATTAACAAGTCTTAAAAGATGTCCCTCGTGCACAACAAGGCGAGCCGTTGCATCTTCACCGCCCCCGCGCACCCTTGCATCATCTATCACTACCATTATCCCCGACCCATAGACCAAGCCCCTCCCCGCAATCACATCCCATCTCCTGCTCTCTTCTTTCTTAACCCACCGCGTCGCCATAAACGACGACCAGTCAATGTCAACATAAAACCACATTGATACGCATACACCCAGAACAAATGCCATACCAAGCAGAAACCACCGCCGCCCCCTCATGTCCCGCTCACTCCCTTCTCACCCGCACCCTTGCGGATGAACGACGGCGAATCAAGAAATCTCAGGTTTAACCCCACAAACTTCTCCCCCGATTTAACCATACTCTTTAAAAGAGCAGGCACGAGCGTCATCTTGCGCTCAACTTCGTCCCCATCGCCTAAAAGAATGAAAAATCCACTCCCTAAAAAAACCTTTACGCCATCACCCGTCATATAAATCTGCCACCCGCGCTCACCGAGCCGCCCGCGCACAGCCTCGCATACCTCCGCAAACCGATTCATATACGGAAATGCAACAACCTTCCCCACTCCGTTGCTCTTTAACGAAAACACCTTGACTTTTGCCACATCGTGTTTCCCCGGCTCACTTCGGGCATCCTCCAGCAATACCGCCTCTTTATCAACGAGGTAATACCTCCCATTGAAAACCAGATAACAATACGGCTGACGCT
>JBFMBQ010000018.1:0-10710 GCA_040755115.1 bacterium | reverse complement strand
GCTGTTTCCTTACTGAAAAGAACAAAGGGTTACTCTACAGTAGAATTGATGTTATAGGTGTAAAAGATGTAGGCGGGGATTTATCTGGAGAGATTGAAACGATATCTGTTGAGGTAAAAAAGGGATCCCAGCCCTTCGCAACGGCATGTGGACAAGCACTTGGTTACAAAGTATATGCCAATAGGGTATATTTGGCTGTTGTAAGAGATTATCCGTTTGATATTGATGAAATAAGCATAGCCGGCGATCTTGGGATTGGTTTGATTCAAATAAAAGATGATACATGTAGGGAAATTTTAACTAGTCCTTACTACAAACCTATAACAAAATTGAACTATTTATTATTGCACAAACTTGCTCTTGGAAAATGTACTTTATGTGGTTCTTTTTTTCAGACTGGTGAGATTGGAAATAGGTATTATAATCTGTCAAGAAATGTCAGAAAAGCGGTAAAGGATGAAAAAGGTTTGCTTTTTTGGAATTTTGAACTTGGTAAACGAAAAAGTAAGATGGGTATTAGAACATCCGAAGTTTGGGATACTGCCGAACAAAGGTTTATATGCGCTGAATGTGTGCAATATTTATCCCAATTTAAGATTTAAATACTATAATTTTTTTAATATATATGCGTTTGTTTATCAAGATAAAATTCAGAATAATTATTTGACGCTGATCACGCTGAAGGCGCTGAAACAATTTATTTTTTCAGCGTAATCAGTGTATTCAGTGTTTTCAGCGTCTAAAAAATCGTAAAGTAAAGCATCAAGGGGATTCTTCAATTTTCCCTGTTATAGAATCAACTTTAATCCCAAGTGATATTCACTTTGTCTTTTGACCTGGGGATACATGGTCATAAAAATTTATGCCGCTACATACTCGCGAACATCCACCTGCACACCGTTGCGTGCGGCTTCCTGAACCGTCCGTTCCAGCGACCTCATCACTTCTTCATCCACATATTCTTCCCCACAATTGTTACACACCCGGGCTGGAACTGACTTCACAACGATAGTGGCACTATCCCGTTCAAGTGTAACTGTAGCGGTGCCTGGCACGGTCTCCCCAATTTTGCAAATGACGCATTTCATAACACTTTTCTCCTCCTAAAGTTGTTTTTCCATAATTCAGGATCAGGTTCGTAAACTGTGATGACGATAGTTTCCCTATCCTCATTGTTATCGGCAACTACTATGTGCACAGGGCGTTCATTAAAGAATCCGAGTACCAATCGGCTGGGATATGGTCTATCGTCAGGATAATTCTCAATTGTTTCACCTTCTCTCAGAACATGATGGATCGCTTCATCACTTATTCGGCGTTCAATCATCCGATCAATCGCATGCACCCGGTAAACAATCCGATTCATAATCAGTTATATTTAACCACCATTTCTTACCGCCAATATGTATTGCCTTAAAACCATGTCACACATTTTCTCAATTTGTTTATTCTTTATTTCTGCTCGTTACTCGCCACTGGCTGCTCGCTGCTCACTGTGCGCCAACCTTTTGAGGCATTACTCTTATATTATTATAGCGGTTTTTTGTTTTAGGGCGAACAGAATAGAATGCTGATCATCCTTTCTATCCTGATAAAAACAACGCAGAATGATGTCAGGGATTGAATTTAGAGTAATCTGCTTTTATTTACATTCATTCTTGTAACTATTTTTGATTTTCCATACATCCATCAAACTGCGAAAAAGGATTTTTATATTCAGTTTAGATATTCCTGATTTTCTCTCGTGAAAAACAAAGGGGATTTCATGGATGCGGAAGCGGTGGAGATGGCAGAGGTAGAGGACTTCTTCAACGATGGTTGGACCTGGTGAGAGTAACTTTTTTGGGTTTATTGTCTCTAAAACTTCGCGGCGAAAGCAGCGGAAGCCGCTTGTGCAGTCGCGCACTTTCACTCCGAGCACAGTTCGTATATACCAGTTCGCAAGAATCGTTACTATCCGCCGCGATAGCCCTCTGCCTTTTTCGCCGCCGCCGGGGATTAGTCTTGAGGCAATGACAACATCTGCATTATTCAATTCTGCAATAAGCCGCGGGATGTCTTCAGGCGGGTGCGAGCCGTCGGCGTCCATTTCAATTATTACATCGTAGTTGTAATCCAGCGTCCACTGGAATCCGTCAGCACCGGCAAAGCCTCTGCCGCGTCGCTCGTCTCGGGTGAATATGTGAACTCCCGAATCTTGGGACATTAATTCCTCAACAATTTTTCCTGTCCCATCAGGAGAATTATCATCAACGACCAGAACTTCAATGTTGTTTTCCAGTTGTCGGATTTCGTGAATTAAAGCGGCGATGTTTTCTCTTTCGTTGTAAGTTGGTATTACAGCGATGGTTTTTTTCATAATGTTAAATATTAAAAGATAGCCACAGAGTGCACAGAGAACAAATTAAAATTTGATCTCAGATATTATTTTTTCCATTGTTTCTACCATGCCGTCATCTTTATAAAGTGAGGCTGTCCATTTAAGGTTTGGATCGTTAAGAGATTGATAATTCTGCCAGTCTTTTTGCCATGCGTCTGCGGCAGAGCGGGCGAGGGCGAGGTCATCGGGATTTGAGGTATCCTTCCATCTGCGGTAAAAGAAATAGGCAGCGCAATAATTGCGCAGCACCGAGAATAAACGGTATTCATAATCAAGCGATTCAAGCACCTGCGAGCGCTGCGGCTCAGGGAGATTGAGGCTTTCGGCGATGCCTATCATTTTTTTCACTACCTGAATTGCTTCGTCTTTTTCAGCGATCATCTCGTCTACCTTATCCGCTGCCACATGGTAGATTATTGAAAGCCTTTCGCCCGGCTTGATCACATCGTCGCGCACCCAGTTCTCGTTTGTCATCCATTTTGATTGTTTCCGCTCGGCGTAGGCTTTGAAATAGATCATTTTCAAGACGGCGTCGTCGCTGAGCAGCAACATATCTGCTATGCCTTTTGCATACTGTTTGCCGAAATTTATGGTTGCCCATTCCTCGGAGAGCGTTCGTGCGTCAAGATTCGGTTCCCACATAAGATGTCCTGATGCGTAAAAGTTCGCATCGTTCCACATGTTAGTTTTCAGAACCGGTCCGCCCCATCCGCCGCCGCCGCCGTTTGATACTCCCACAGCGCCCTTCGCCTTGATATACCGGTAAGCCTCAGTGAATTCTTCGCCCATGTAGTCTGGAAACGCTCCCTTGCCTTCATATTCACGCTGGTTCTGGAATTCAATGATCTGCGGCACATCGCCGACACCGATTGTCGGGTTGGGGAAGGTGTATCGCCAGTAATCTGTCGCAGTGTATTTAATGGAAATGTAAAGATTATCTTTGTTTTTCAATTTTGAAATAATATCAAGATAGACTTCTGGATTGGCGTGGAATTTGTTGTCAAGTGTGTCCCATGAGCGGTGGATGTAGCGTCGTTTTCCGCTGCTGACGACGAGGTCATGGGTGCGGTTGATGACGGTGGCGATGCGGTCGTTGTATTTGATGTTCATACACTGAGTGCAATCGTTCCAGAAGTTCACATCGCCGACGATGTTTCCGAAGTAGTCGTCTTTAGCATAGTTTTCACCGAGGCGGAGTTTGACGATGTCAACATCGGGGAAAACCTGTAGAAGTTCTTTGTATTTTGCATCGTATAATTCCCAGATTTTACCGGAGCAGAAACAGATGTAATTTGTATCGGGGCGCAGCATTTCTTTAGCGTAGGGACGGTTTATCAGAGCCTTCGGGAAGGCGAACTCGTCGGAGCCTGTGATTGTATCAAGGTGCAGAGATTTGATTCGTTTAATTTCTTTATTTGCATCCTGCTGGCGCTGGATAATTTCTTCGCGTGTTTTTTCCCAGTCTTTGAACATTTCCGGGTCAATGTCTGTGAAGAGGAGATATTTGTAATGGTCACCGACTGCGCCGACGGTGTTGTAGCCGCCGCGCAGGCCGTTTTCGGGCGTTGAACCCAAATATCGGAATGCGAAGGCAGGTTTTCGGTTGCTGATATTTACATTTTTCAGGTATTCGGGGTCAAGTTTCAGGCGTTCTGCAAGATAGAAAAGACCATAGATTGCGCCTCGTATGTCGCCGGCGTAGAGGATTAATGTCGCATAATCTTTGTGGTATATTGAGAAGGCTTCGTCATTTTCGGGCGGTTGGACCTTGCTTGGGGTCCCATCCGGAAGGTCAATACCTATATGTATGATGAGACTGTCAAGTTGTGTATCGGCATTGCCTGAAGGAACAACCGATGCCTCTGCGCCTGCGATAGCATGATAAGTATCTGCGAACTCGTGTGCGGCGAGTTGAAGTGCAGCGTCATTGAAAATTTCATACGGCAGAACGACCTGTAATGGCGCGGCAGATGCTGTTAATGAATTTATTAGAGTATATAGAAAAAATAAAAGTGCGGATGAAACGATATGTTTAACCATTGTTTTTCTCCTTATTTATTTTAGATTTTAGACCATAACATAGAATTTCGTGGCTATTGAGTTAAATCACGATGTAGATATATAGATGAATTAGGAGTGCGGAGATTTATCACCGCTTTGTTTATGACGGGAATTAATTCCCGTCATTGAAAGCGACAATGAATTGTCGCACTCCAAATTAATAAAAACTGAATGATAGTTATGCAGATCAGATTTATATTTTAGTTGTATTTTCAAGGTTTTGTGTTTTTGTGGCATGTTATTGTGTGGAAAAAATAGAAAAAACACAGATTTTATCAAATAAATTTAGTTATTGGGTAAACAGGCATATTTTGTATTAAAGTAATATTTAATACAAATATTGTTCATCTTTAGTATCTTAACAATCAAATCTTGCGCAAAATGGCAAAAACTTTGGAACCACAGATGGACACGGATAAACACAGATGTTTTATTTGCGCCTTCGGCGCAAATATCAGTGTATATCAGTGTTAATCCGTGGTTCATACTTTTTGGTTCTTGGTATGCCGGGTTAGGAATTAAAATGATACTCCGAGCGATTTCAACTTTTCTCTCGCCGCAGCCAGTTCGGGATTCAATTTTACCTCGCGCCGTATTTCATCTATCCCCTCTTTCTGCCTGCCGGCATCTAAAAGCGTGCACCCATATTCAAGATGTAAAAATTCCGTCCCTTCATCAATCTCAATCGCTCTGCGGAAAAATTCTTCCGCTTCTTTGAACTTTTTCTGTTTCCACAATACAACAGCGTGGTTTTTTAAGTAAATAGGATTTTCATGCACAGCATCCGCTGCCTTTCCAGTAAATTTTTCAGCGCGATCCAGTTCCTGCCCGTTCAGTGCAAGAAAATACCCGTGAAATGAACTTACCTCAAGGCTCTGTTCACTTTCACCTTCAACCATTTTCAGATATTTAAGACTGTTTTTCTTGTCGCCGAGACGATAATAAAAATTCACTATCGCAAAAACGGCTGAAATGCGATAACCGCTTTCAGCCTGCTTAAGCATTTCCTCTCCAGCCCCTCCCTCCGTTTTTCTCCCGCTGGATAAACCTTCAAGGTAATCTCTTATTATCTTTATACCGTCCTTGTATTTACCTGCGAGTCCGAGCGCACTGCCATGGTAAAACCGTGCGCCTGCTGATATGACTGACGGGAAAAGCGAGCGTTCCCCTTCTCCTTTCGCGGAAAATTCTTTCTCCATCTCCGCCGCACAATCTTTGTAACGACCGCCCCGGCAGTATATCTTGCCGCGAATGGCGTGGACATTTTTAGCGTCCGGAAAAATAGTAAGCGTTCTGTTCGCTGTTCTCAATGCTTCTATATCATTTCCCTGTAGATATTGTGCGCAAAGAAGAAGTGTATAAATATCCACACCGAAAAAACCGTTTTTTACGGCATCATTCAGAACCACTTCCGCATCCGCGTAGCGTCCGTTGGCAAAAAACAACTCCGAAAGTCCTACATACGCATATTTTGTTTCAGGCATGAGTTCAATTATCTTCTTATACAGCACTTCAATTTCATCAGAAGCCGTTGACGGATTGAGGGAAAGTATTTTAGCAGTATAGTTGCCGGAAAGATTGGTAATTATGTCGGCATTTTCCGGGTCGCTGCGATGGGCGGTTTCAAGTTCGCGAATTGCATCATCCAGGTAATTCAGGGCAGCATAAGCCATGCCCATAAACATCCGCACCCGTGATGAGTCTTTCCATATCTCAGACGCTTCCTGAAACCTTGCAAGCGCATCAGGGTATTTTTTTTCCTCCCACAGTTGTATCGCCTTCTCAATCGCCCACTCTTCCGTGCTCCCCTTTTTATCTTCCTTCAGACTTATCTCCTTAGGAAACTGAACGATTTTTATCCTCGTTATCCCCGAATGTGTTGTTATAAAGAAACCCTTTTCAGCGGAAAACATTCTGCCTTCTGAATAGTTGTTGATGAATTCCCTCCGCTCGTCCCAGAAGCGCATATCAATGATTTCCTTCAGGTCAATTCGTGCGCTCTGTTCGCCATTTTCCAATTTGAGAAAATAAAGCGTCCCTTTCTCATCAAGCACCATTAGTTTTCCCTGCCAGGGTATCACATCTTTCACAAGCGGCGCATCACCATTAAATTTCCATTCAGGCGAACTGCTTTTGATCAGCGTCCCGTTCTCCCACCGCAGACCATCCAATATATCCGATGTGGAAACACCACTTTCTTCAAACAGGTTTTTCAGTTGATTCAATCCTGTTTCCAATTTATTCTCATTTTTTAGAAACGCCCCTGTGCGCAACGAAACAACTTCATAAGAACAATCGCCGCTGCGCAATGCGACTTCACCGGCGTCGCTCAAATAGGTATCACCGCACACATTATTACCACTGAACTCTGAACTCTGAACCCTGAACCCTGACTTCAGCCTGTATGTCCATTTTCGCTCTTTAGAGGATGTATCAAACAGATGCGCCAAGACACCTGACCTGACGATGAATTCAGATGGAGAAATCTGGTAAACTGCCGATGCTTCTGTGAAGGCATAGCGCCAATGAATCTTTCCTGTGTCGGCATTTAAGAAATGCAGCACATTAGATTCGCTTTCTGCGATGATGAAGTCCCCTGCCCTTCTCACATGTCCTTTCTGGATTGAAGGCTTCACACGGTATGTCCATTCGTGTCTTGCATATTCCGCCGTTGCATTCATAGGAAATATTATAAACAGCACAACGCATAAAATAATTAATTCTGAATTCTGAATTCTGAATTTTGAATTTTTCACTGTATGCACCGCGTTCTACATCCGTAAAAAGTATACAGTTTATTAATTTCTTGTGAAGTTTATGAAAAAAATGGGAAATCTGCAACCTGTAATTAATATAAAAGCATTAAAAACCTTGGGCACGTATTTACACGGGGTTCGCTGGGGCGACCGGCCGGTCACCCCTACATTGAATGATTTTTTATCAGAAATTGCCTATAATAATGCAACCATAAATGAAAACCGTTCAGGAAAATAATGCCGGAGAGACGGTGCTGCGTCTGCCGCTGTGGCGCAGTCTTATGTATTCGGCAGGCAATCTTTCCAACCAGTTCCTTACCTGGACATTTATCACTTATCTCTCCTTTTATTATTCACCGCCGGAGGGAAAAGGCTTAAGAGAACTGCTTCCAATCGGAGTAACGACCGCCGTGCTTGCCATTGGGCGCATTCTTGACGGTTTTTTAGAGCCAGTAGTCGGCTACTGGAGCGACCGCACACGCTCACGCTGGGGACGCCGCATTCCTTTCATCATGTTCGGCGGACTGCCAATGTGTATTTTCTTCCTGTTATTGTGGCTGCCACCTTACCCGAACAACATAACTCTTACCACGCTGCACCTGATAATTACCAACACCGGCTTCTGGTTCTGCATTACTATCATCTTCTGCCCATACCTTGCCCTGCTGCCTGAAATCGCACAGTCCAGTCAGGATCGCGTCTTTATCTCACAACTTATGCAGGTCTTCCTCATGATCGGAACTGGCGTGGTGATGATACTCCCGGCATACTTCAAGACAAATTACGGTCATCCCGAGATGTATATTATCATAACGCTCCTCGGTCTCGCTGCCATCTACATGCCTGTGATCGGCATACCTGAAAAAAAATTGACTATCGCAAGAGAAGCGGAAGAAGATTATTCAATCATTGACGCCCTCAAGTGGACCTTCACTAACAAGGCATTCCTTATCTATGTGATAAGTTCGCTGTTTATGCTGCTTGGATTCCAGACAGTTCTTAATACCTTTCTGTATGTCATCACCGTTTTGCTTGGCAAGCCTGAATCCTTCCTCGCAGTCGTTTTCGCCTTTGTTGTTGTGTCAATCTTCATCTCTTTCGTCCTGATTTATAAATTGACTGCAAAATATTCAAAAAAATCAGTGCTCGCTTGTTCCTATTTGTCATTGGCTATGGTTCTACCGCTCATTTACTTTCTGGATTATGAGACCTTTTTCGGCATACCGACTTTTTATGCGGCATGCGCACTGTTCTTTATTCTTGGGGTGCCGATAGCAGGGATTATCTGTCTCGGCTTGCCGATAATTGCGGACATCGCGGACTATGACGAAAAATTAACAGGCAAGCGGCGCGAGGCGATGTTCTTCGGCGCACAAGGAATATTACAAAAATACACCATCGGGCTGACTTTCTTTATTCAGGGCTTTCTTTTCAATAGATACGGCTATTCGGAGGCAAACCCTTTGGGAATCAAACTGTTAGGTCCTGTTACTTCAATTTTCGTTTTGATCGGCTTGCTTGTTTTTATTTTTTATCCGCTTGATGAAAAGAGCCTGACGCTTAAGCCTCTATGGAGGCTCAATAGAAAAAAGCACACAAGTGGTTAATATGAAAGATTTTTGTAAGGCGCGGTCTCCGCACCGCGCCGAGACACGGCGGCATACGGAGATGCCGCCCTACAACTTTTATATTAGAGCCGTTCCAGAATGATCGCCTTTCCCATGCCGCCACCGACGCAGAGTGTAGCAAGTCCGAGTTTCAGGTTACTCTTCTGCATTTCGTAAAGGAGCGTAACGACAATGCGTGTGCCGGTGCAGCCTACGGGATGACCGAGTGCGATACCGCTGCCGTTCACATTCGTGATCTCGCGGTTGAGTTCAAGCAACTTTTCGCATGTCAGATACTGCGCAGCGAAGGCTTCGTTGACTTCAATAAGTTGAATATGGTCAAGCGTTAGATTCGCTCGGTAGAGAGCCTTTTTCATTGCTGGCACCGGTCCGTAGCCCATAAGTTCAGGTTCGCAGCCCGCGACTGCGTGGGTAACGATGCGGGCGAGCGGTTTGATGTTCATTTTCTCGGCGCGCCTTGCGGACATAAGCACAACGGCGGCTGCGCCGTCGTTGATGCCCGATGAGTTGCCGGCGGTAACGGTGCCGTCCTTTTTGAAGACTGTAGGCAATTTGGCAAGGGCATCAAGAGAAGTTTCAGGGCGAGGATGCTCGTCTGTATCACATATTTTGGGCTCGCCCTTTCGCTGCGGTATCGCAACCGGGACAATTTCATCTTTGAATTTACCTGTCCTTGTCGCCTGGCAGGCACGCTGATGGCTCGTCAGGGCTAACTCGTCCTGTTCCTCGCGTGTGATGTTGTATTTCTCGGCGAGGTTCTCGGCGGTTAAACCCATTATCAGTCCAGTGTATGGGTCAGTCAACCCCTCCATCACGCCGTCGGTCATTATCCCGTCACGGAGACGCTTGCCCCAGCGCGCATCCTTTAGATAATATGGCGCATTGCTCATGTTCTCGGTACCGCCGGCAAGTATGACCTCCGCATCACCGCATTTTATCTGCTGATACCCGCATACGATTGACTGCATGCCCGAACTGCACTGACGCTGGATGGTCATACCAGGCGTGGTAACAGGAATGCCAGCCTTCAATGAGATGTGACGACCGATGTTTATCTCATCGGTGCGCATAAGGCAGTTGCCGAAAATCACATCGTCAATAACGCCCATGTCATCCTGCAAGCCGGCACGGCGGATGGCTTCCTTCGCCGCCGCCACACCGAGTTCCCATGCCGTTACATCCTTGAACATCCCGCCGAAAGTGCCGATGGGCGTTCTTGCTGCGCTGACTATGACTGCTTCTTCCATTTAAGCGACCCCCCTCGTATTAGTTATCCGGTCTTGACTTACTTGTGATTGCATATCATAATACAGATGAAATGGCAATTGACATAGAAAGAGAAAAAATAAGGATAGTTGTTCGTGAAGTCCTGCGAGAAGAGAGTTATGCCCCATTTGATATGGTGGAAAGGATGATTCGTGTAGAAGAGGCGATTAAAAATCTTACCGAAAGGATGATCCGTGTAGAAGAGGCGATTAAAAATCTCGCTGAGACGACGGATAAAAGATTTGAAGCGGTGGATAAAAGATTTGAAACGATAGATAAAAGATTTGAAACGATAGATAAAAGATTTGAGGATATGATGACATTCATGAACAAAAGATTTGATGATGTTAATAACAGGTTTGTTATGCTTACGGTATTTATGTCTATTGGTTTTGCTGCACTTGGGGTTCTTATAACAGTTTTCCATTAAAATATTCTTACAAAACACATGCTGGTTTATTAATCATATCATCGTGCCCGGCAACGCCGTGCCGTCGGCTTCGGGTGTTGCGGCGCCGAGAATTGCAGCGGCTGTTGGTGTAACATCAATTATTGATGCGCGAGGGACGGCTGCGGAATCCACACCGCCGCCAACCATCAACGGCACGAGCGAGTCTTC
>JBFMBQ010000017.1:2185-4908 GCA_040755115.1 bacterium | reverse complement strand
GGCAGGGAAATCAGGCTCAATTTTTATTCCTGCCTTTGTCGCGAATATGTAATACTTAAAATCACCCCGCGTTTTGTCTTTATATTCTAATTCAACTGCATTACTAATAGCCGATGATAATAAATAATCTTCAGGTTTATCAAGAGCAGGAAGCACAGTTTTGTTTGTTTTAATTTTGCGAGGATCAATTACTCTCATGATAGTTGAACTATGACCTTCTTTTTCATACTCGCTTTCTAATTTAATTTCTTTAGAAGTATCAAAGTTTTTAAATATTGAATTTAATAGTATTTCAATCCAATATGTTAAATTTATCTCTTTAACCTCAATTCCCCTTTGTCTATTTATGCTCAATATTAATTCTGGACTGCATTTGTTTATAAACAATGCCTCAAGCAGCGCAGTTTTCCCTACATTGTTTTCCCCTGCTATCAGGTTTACTCGCGCAATATCTGAAATAGCCAATTCATCAAAACACCTGAAGTTTTTCACTTTGAATGATTTATACAATGCTTACACCCTCTTTTTTTTCAAGACAACAGCGCCTGCTGTAACGGCGCACCAAGTATCAGTGGCGCAATCCGCTCCGCTGTCGCCGCCTGTATCTCATCCGGGACGCTCTGACCGTAGGTTATGTATGATACCCCTGTGTTGAACTTAGATATAAGATTAACTATATTCCCATAAGTTTCCGCTTCGTCAAGTTTCGTAAAAAGAAAATGATTGAAGGATAAGGTTCGGAATCTCTCCGCTATATCTGCCAACTCTTTCAGCCGCGTGCTGACATTGATTACCAGATGTATATCAAGTGGATAGCAGACAGATAAAATTTCCTTTAATTCCTGAATCTTAGGCTGGTTGCGGTGGCTTCTGCCGGCGGTGTCAATCAAGACTACATCCTTATCGGAGAAGATGTCGGCAGACCTCTTCATATCATCGGAATTATAAACCACCCGCATGGGCACATCAAGAATGTCTGCATACACCTTGAGTTGCTCAACGGCGGCGATTCTGTAGGTGTCAATCGTGATCAGCCCGACTTTCCTGCGCTTGGACAGGGTGAAATGTGTGGCGAGTTTTGCTATCGTGGTTGTCTTCCCGACACCTGTCGGTCCGACGAAGGCGACTATCTTCTGCGCGCTGCCCTTTGAATCAATCTCACCGGAAATTTTCACCAGCCGCTTCAACTGCTTGCCCATCGCCTCTTCCACAGCGCGTTTCTCCCGCTTCTCTCCCTCCGATAATGTCTCGTCTATCGCACGGATTATATCCTGCGCTATCGGAGCATCCACATCGTTCTCTATCAGTTTCAGATACACATCGCCGAAGGTCTCGGGAAACGGCTTCACTACATCCGCCGCGCGCTCGTGCGATATTATCGTCCGCAGCGCAGATTTTATCTCCTGAATTTCGTCTTTCAGATTCAGCATCGCCTCTTTCTGGTTATTCCTGCCAGCCGGGTTCTCTTCGTCTACACGCACACCGACCCGCTCGCTGACGCTGCCCGGAGTGTTCACATCCGTTGCGGCGAGCACCTCAACCATATTCTTGCCCATAAACCCGAAGATGCCGCCCTTGTTGAATTTCCGTGTCTGAAGTATCACCGCATCAGAGCCGAGTTCGCGCTTCACATTCAGAAGCGCCTCCTGCAAGGTCAATGCCTCGTATCTTTTTACCTTCATTCTCCGCTCACCGTGGTATATTATATTCTTGCATAAATAATATCATTACTACGCAATAATGTCATTCATTATTCGGTTTTGGTATAACTCTATATGATTTTCGCTGCTACCGTTACATCCCTTCCGCACAATCCCCTTAATTCTTAATCTTAATTCTTAATCTTAATTCTTATTTCAGATTCCCACCATCCCGAGCGACCGTATCTTCTTGTCCGCTACTATTTCGCTGTGCGACAGCACCACCAATTGCGGGAACAGCCGCTCTATAAGTCGCCTCACATACATCCGTACGCGCGGCGAACACATTATTATCGGCTGATAGTTGAGCGAGACTGCCTTCTCAATCATATCCGACAGGTTCTTGGAAAATTTCTGGATCACCTCCGGCGCCAGCACAGGAAATGCTGCTGTGCCCGCCTGCTGCACCGATTCCAGCACCGCATCCTCCAATTTCGGGTCAATCGTGATCACCGGTATGCTGCCGTCCGCCATCTCGTGCTGCTTGCATATCTGGCGCGCAAGCGAAGAACGGACATATTCGGTGAGAACGCTTACATCCTTCGTAAGCGCGGCATAGTCGGCAAGCGTCTCAAGTATCGTTACAAGATTCCGTATTGACACGCGCTCCCTTAATAAATTCTGGAGCACCTTCTGAACCTCTCCGAGCGTCAGTTTGTTCGGGATAAGTTCCTCCACTACAACCGGATGGCGCTCCTTGACGACATCTATCAGTTTCTGCGCTTCCTGCCTGCCGAGCAGATCGTAAGCGTAATTCTTGATGACCTCCGTAAGGTGTGTTGCAACTACGGAGGCGGGATCAACCACCGTGTAACCGAGCAACTCCGCCTGCTCTTTTTTATTCTCCCGTATCCATTTTGCAGGCAGTCCGAAAGCGGGTTCGGTGGTGTCTATTCCTTCAACTTCCTGCGTCGCCGTTCCCGGATTCATAGCGAGAAGGTAATCAACCATTATCGTGCCGCCTGCGACTTCTATGCCTTTAATCTTGATTGAATATTCGTTTGGTTTCAATTGTATATTATC
>JBFMBQ010000017.1:0-2175 GCA_040755115.1 bacterium | reverse complement strand
ATGCGGATGGGGGGGACAATGATGCCCAGTTCAAGGGCGGTCTGGCGGCGGATCATCGTAACGCGGTCAAGGAGGTCGCCTTTCTGCTCGGGGTCAACGAGGGGTATCAGCCCGTAGCCGATCTCAAGTTCCATAGGGTCAACATGGAGCAATGCAGCGACCGCTTCGGGAGTTGTGTAGGGTGGTGGGGCGGCAGTCGCTTCCGGCGGCGCGCCGGGCGCGGGCGCCTTCGGCGGCAGCCCGGGTATGCCGGGGACAGCGGGCTTTCCCATTTTTGTAAAGGCATACGCCAGTCCGCCGAGGATTATTGCCATAAGGAAAAGCGGGAGAATGAGTCCGAATGAACCTGAAAATAATGAGAAGAAAAAGAACAGCCCAAGGACAATCGCGGCGGTCGCCATCGCACGCGGCTGGGCGAACATCTGGCGTACGATGTCGGAACTTAGGTTCACCTCGCTGGCGGCGTTTGTAACCATTATGCCCGTTGCGGTTGACATCAGGAGCGCGGGAATGGAGGCGACGAGTCCATCACCTATGGTCAGGATGGTATATACATGGACGGCTTCAAGCCAGTCCATTCTTTTGACGACCACGCCGATAATCAGCCCGCCGATAACATTTATGAGTGTAATGATGATGCCTGCGAGCGCATCGCGCTGAACGAAGCGGCTTGCGCCGTCCATTGCGCCGAAGTAGTCAGCCTCCATTTCAATCTTTCGCCGCCGTGCGCGCGCCTGATCCTCGGTGATCAGCCCGTTGTTAAGGTCGGCGTCTATGCTCATCTGCTTGCCCGGCATCGCATCCAGAGTGAAGCGCGCTGCGACCTCGCCGATGCGCTGTGCGCCGTGAGTTATGACCACATAATTCACGATGACGATGATGGCGAAGATGATGCCGCCGACGATGTAACTGCCGCCAGTAACGAAGGTGCCGAAGGTTTGTATGATTGCGCCGGCATCAGCCTTCAGAAGTATTGAGCGCGTCGTGGTTATGTTCAGGGCGAGACGGAATATAGTGGAGATGAGAATTACAGTAGGGAACACCGCAAACTCAAGCGGCTCGGTGATATACATAGTGATGAGGATTACCAGAATGGCAATGGTCAGACTCAACGCCACGACGAGGTTGATAAGGGGCGGCGGGATGGGGATTACCATCATGACGACGATAAGGACAATGATAAAGGGCAGGAATAACTCCGCACGGGAGACGAACAGGTTGGCGATGCGCAGTAATCTCTCTTGAAGGTTCATGTCAGATTAAATGTTAAATTATATATAAAGGTTATGATAAAAGCAATAAATTTATGAATATTTAACCTTGATTTTACAAAAATTTAAATGCTGCGCAAAATAGAATTAAAGAACCACAGATGGACACGGATGAACACAGATACTAAAGGGGGTGGATTTCTGTCAAAAATTCCGATTTACTTTCAGCGTGATTTCGTTTATCATTTGATGAAAATATTTGTTGATCACATAAATGGCAACTTACAAGGTTCTTGTTGTTGACGATAATGCGGATATCCGCGCGCTTTACGATGAAGAACTCACAGGCGAGGGCTATCAGGTGGTTACCGCTGCAAACGGCGAAGAGGCGCTGCAAATCGCAAAGGAAGACCCGCCCGATGCGGTCATACTTGACATCGCAATGCCGGTTAAAAGCGGGCTTGAAACCCTGACCGAACTCGCAGGCATAAACGGCGACATCCCCGTTATCGTCAACACAGCATATCCTCTTTTCCGCTTTGATTTCCGCTCACTGCGCGCCGCCGCATGGCTCGTTAAATCCTCAAACCTGACGGAACTGAAAACCACGCTTCAAAAAGTCCTGAACGAACGCAACGAAAAGAGTCTTTAATACAAATACAAAAATTAATTTTTTGGATACGGATTTGCACGGATTAAATGGATTCTGTAGAGATTGTGGCACCCCCAAACAAGTTTGGGGGTGGCATACCGGAGTAATGTTTAAAATATAAAGCCGCCGCAAGATTGATGGGATAAGTTTGATAAGGAACGGCACAAGAGTTTATTGGAGGTGTTGATTACTGTAACTAATCTTCAGTAGGAGTTAAGTTTGATTTGGAGTGCGGTGGCACGACACCGCTTTGTTATACGGCGACATGTCGCCGTAAATGAAAGCGACATCGTGATGTCGCACTCCGAAATT
>JBFMBQ010000016.1:0-2870 GCA_040755115.1 bacterium | reverse complement strand
AATATCATCGTCATCCTCGCCGATGACCTCGGCTACGCCGAACCCGGCTGCCAGGGCGGTAAAGACATCCCCACGCCGAACATTGATTCGCTTGCCGCAAACGGTGTTCGGTTCACGAGCGGAACCGTCTCGTGCCCTGTGTGCAGCCCGACGCGCGCCGGGCTGCTGACAGGCCGTTACCAGCAGCGGTTCGGGCATGAGTTCAACCCGGGACCAGCCGTTTCGGCATCGGACATATTCGGTCTGCCCCTCGGCGAAAAAACTATGGCTGACCGCCTGAAGGCGCTCGGATATGCAACAGGCATCGTGGGGAAGTGGCATCTCGGTTACAATGAGGCATACACGCCGACGAGGCGCGGCTTTGATGAGTTTTTCGGTTTTCTCGGCGGCGCGCATCCGTATTTCCAATATCTCAATCCCGACAGAAAAGGCGGCGAGGGGTCAATCATGCGCGGGACCGAACCGGTGGAGGAAAAAGAGTATCTCACTTATGCGTTCGCGCGGGAGGCAGCCGCTTTTATAGAGCGGCATAAAGGACATCCATTTTTCCTTTACCTGTCTTTCAACGCCGTGCATGCTCCGTTGCAGGCGACCGGCAAAAGGCTGGAGAAATTCAACGGCATAAAAGATACGACGCGCCGCACATTCGCTGCCATGCTTGACGCAATGGACGAGGGCATCGGCAAAGTGCTGAAAAAACTCAGAGAGTTGAATCTGGAAGAAAACACGCTGATCGTGTTCCTCTCCGACAACGGCGGTCCAACCCTGTCAACATCGTCGCGCAACGACCCGCTCAACGGCTTCAAGGGACAAGTTTATGAGGGCGGCGTAAGGGTGCCGTTCATCGTCCAGTGGAAGGCGAAACTGCCGATGGGTGCGGTTTACGACAAACCTGTAATCTCGCTGGATATTCTCCCGACAGCGATTGCCGCCGCAGGCGCGCTCACGACTCCGCAGATGAATCTTGACGGCGTCAATCTGCTGCCGTATCTCACCGGTGAAGCCGCCGGTGCGCCGCACGAACATCTCTTCTGGAGATTCGGCGGGCAGTCGGCGGTTCGGTCGGGCAACTGGAAACTCGCAAGGTTTGAGACGGGCGATCCGATGCTCTTTGATCTTGCGGAAGACATCGGTGAGAAAAACGATCACGCTGCAAAAAATCCGGACAAGTTAAAAAAACTCCTCGCTGCTTATAACGAATGGAACGCACAAAACATCGCCCCGTTGTGGGTTCGCAAGGCAGAGAAACGCCGGCGCAGAAAAAAAACAAAGAAGGGCTGACTCTAATTGCGGAGTATGGAGTGCGGAATGCGGAATGAAATACTTAAACGATGTTTTTCTCGTAGTTCGTAGTTTGTAGTTCGGGGATGGTTGTTCGGAAAATAGAACCCGAACCCCGAAATGCGAACTACTTGTTCCGATTCCAGCAGCGCAACCGCAACCGAAAAACTCCGCTATTATGCTCAATCATCCAGATCACACCGATGAAGACGGGAAATTGATGGGCTTCCACATAATGGCGAAACCAACAGGTCCGCTCTGCAATCTCTCCTGCACATATTGCTTTTATCTGGAAAAAGAGAAACTTTTTCCCGCCCGTTCATCATGGACGATGCCTTACGATATTCTTGAATCGTTCATCCGTCAGATGATCGGGGCGCAGTCGGCACCGACGATCACCTTTGCCTGGCAGGGGGGCGAGCCGACTCTGCTCGGCGCAGATTATTTTCATAAGATCGTGGAAATTCAGAGAAGATATGCGGACGGAAAACACATAGAGAACACCTTTCAAACGAACGGCGTTCTGCTCAACGACGAGTGGTGCGCATTCTTCGCTGAAAACAAATTCCTTGTGGGCATATCAATTGACGGTCCCGAGGAAATCCACGACAGGCATCGCGTCAACCGCGCAGGCAAGCCGAGTTTCAACGATGTAATAAGAGGACTGGGATACCTGAAGAAGCATGGGGTGGAATTCAACACGCTCACCGCCGTGCACCGCCGCAATTCATATCATCCGCTGGAGGTCTATCGGTTTCTCAAGGACATCGGAAGCCGGTTCATGCAGTTCATTCCCATCGTTGAGCGTGTAGCAGCGACGCCGACTGTGGAGGGACTGCGACTTGTTGAGTCGCTCTGCACGGATGAGGCGGAAGTTACAGATTGGTCGCTTGATGCGATGCAGTATGGGAACTTCCTCTGCGCCGTCTTTGACGAGTGGGTCAGAAACGATGTCGGAGCATACTATGTGCAACTCTTTGATGCGAGCCTTGAAGCATGGGCGGGCTTGCAGCCCGGCATCTGCGTCTTCCGCGAAACATGCGGAGACGCGATGGCGCTGGAACACAATGGAGACCTCTACTCGTGCGATCACTATGTGTATCCTGACTACAGGATAGGCAATATTATGGATTGTTCACTTGAGACGCTGGTGAATGCCCCGCAACAGCGGACTTTCGGATTAAACAAGAGAGACAGGCTGCTGCGCTATTGCCTGAACTGCGATGTGCGGTTCGCCTGCAATGGAGAGTGCCCCAAGCATCGTTTCGTCAGGACGCCTGACGGCGAGTATGGACTGAACTATCTTTGCCCCGCATACAAGATGTTCTTCAAGCATATTGCACCCTGCATGAAGATGATGGTTGATGAACTCCGCAACGAGCGCCCGCCGGCGAATGTAATGGAATGGGTGCGGGAGAAAGACAAAGGTTTTCCGGCATTGAAGACGGAACGGAACGCCCCGTGTCCGTGCGGCAGCGGGATGAAGTTCAAGAAGTGCTGCGGCAAGGCGCGTTAATCAGTGTGATCAGAGTAAATCTAAGCATTATTCAACATTCAGCGGGTGTTGAAAAAATATGGAACCACAGATG
>JBFMBQ010000015.1:0-3151 GCA_040755115.1 bacterium | reverse complement strand
GTGTAGTTCCCCCCTTTAGTTTAGCGGCACGGATTTCACGGATTTACATGGATTTTTATCCGTGTCTATCCGCGTTAATCCGCGTCTAATATTTTTATTTAATGTGTTGGCGGCACATCGGGCGCAAGGAGCAAAGTTGTGCTTGCTGTGATTGTTCCGGCGGTTGTCGTTACTGATGCCGTAATCGTAACCGTATTCGGAATGCTGCCTGTGCCGGCGGTGAAAACGGCGGTTGCTGTGCCGTTAACTGTCGTCAGAGTTGTTGCTGAAAGACTACCCCCTGATGTTGCCATGAGCGAGACTTGCGCGCCATCCACCGGCTCGCGCAGGAAATTGTCTGCGCGCACCGTTATGGTTGCCGTGCTGACGCTGTCCGCCACGATCTGCGCCGGACTGACGGAAACTTCAAGATAACTGACTTCGCCGGTGTCTATTGTTCTGCATATAACAACTGCTGTGCGATTCTTTACCGAATCTTCTGCGGCGATATTTATGCAGGATTCCTCGTATCCAATCGTGATGGTATGCGTGAAAGTCCCGTCAGACTCAACCCTATACTGGATGCCGTTGATTGTAAGGACGGCACCCGGTTCGGTCTGACCGATCACTGTGCATTCAATTTCCGAGCCTACTAGCACGCATGCGCCTGATCCGACCCTAAAATTCGCCTGCGGCTGAATAATGTTAAGGATGGGCGGCATCGTATCTTTTATTACCGTCAGCGTAACCGATTTCTCTAATACACCCCGTTTTGCTATTACCGTGATGAGGTTCTCGCCTTCAACAAGGCTCACTGTTCCGGTAAATGATGTTGCACCTTCAGGCTTCCCGGTAGGCGCATCATTGATGAAAACCTCGGTTCCGGGGCTGACTGTTCCTGAAACTGTAACAGTGTCTTCTCGCGTTATGTATCCTGATGTCGGTGAAATAACAGTTAAGGAGATTGAGCCGGTTTCAGGTGGTTTTTCTGGAGATGGCATATATTTGACCACCCTTGTTTTTGTCGTTACCTTGCCCTGCTTGTTTGCTGCCTCAATCTTGATGTGATTGACGCCTTCTGTGAGGTCAACCGATGCCGTGAAAATTCCTGAATCATCGGCGGTGGCGGGCTGACCGTTGACCGTAACAGCGGTGTTAGGGGCGGTCTTGCCCTTGACTGTGATCGGCGTTATGTCGGACTCCAGATTTCCAATCGGCTGAATGATTTCAAGCGTTACATCCGAGAGTTCTTCAACAGCCTCAAATTCACTCATTACCTCCTGCTCAATTTCTTCAGGCGGTGCGGGCTGTTCATTCTTCTTGACTGTAGTCATTTGTCCATCATTAAGAGTAATCTCACCGCCGGCAGCGCCCTGCACGACCACCGTGCCTTCAAAGCATTCCACGCTCGTGGTTTCATCCTCACCTACGCCCACAGCGAGTTTTGTCCCTCTTACACCAGCGATTGCGGTGGGGGTTTTGAATTCAAAAGTAGATGCTGAATTCGTCATCTTCTTGACCTGCCCATAGACCTTGCCTGTCCACATACCGAGAGAAGAATTTTCCGCGCCTGCTGACGGGTTAATCTCAAGCCGCTCTATTTTCAGGTTGGTGAAAGGTGTCATTTTCACCGCATTCCCCTGCGACCACTTGAGGACGCAGGAACTGTCGGCACTGGTTTTGATGATGTCGCCTTCGCGAAGGAGCATGCCATCCTTCGCCTCTTTCCACTCGCCCGCCCCGCCTTTCTGTACCTGCACTTCGCCTTTTACTCCCGAAACGGTTGCGAGTGCGTCTATTTTAGGCGCCGAATAAGCAACACCAAGTGCAAGAATAGTTAAAGATAAAATTATTGAAGTAACCAATCGCTTGTTGTAACTCATGCCCGAACCTCCTTATAAATTTCAGGATTAATTAAAACACTAAAATTATACAATAAATTTTTTGAATTAAGAAATATTTTTTAAGGCATCCCGTGATGAAAAACGGTATTGAAAAGATATATTAGATAACCCAACCAGGCGCAGCCAGAACCAAAGAAAAAAATTGAACCACAGATGAACATAGATAAACACGGATATGATGAGTGCAGATGAATAGCATTCACGGCGCGGTGCGGAGACTGCACCCTGCAACTATCAGGGGAATATTTTGTTCTTTTGTTTTCAGAAGGCAACATAAATATTGATATACAGCAACAGGGTAATATTTTTAGATGCCAAATAGCAATAAAGATTAGAAATATTTTTATGTTACTTAACAACACTCTTAAGTGGGATATTTAAGAATATTGCCAAAGGGGGTGCTTTTGCCATGACTATTGGTGAATATCTCAAGAAGTTAAGGCAGCAGCGGGGTTACTCAATCAGACAGGTAGTAATCAAATCCTCAAACACGCTTGACAAGACCACGATTTCACGCGTTGAGCACGATCAGAGAAAACTTTCACTCAAGACCGCATACTATCTCGCTAAAATCTACGGCGTTACTGTTCTGGACCTGGTTGAAAAAGTCGTTGATGACAGGGCGATCGTTCAGGAAGTTCCTTTCAATGTTTCTCTTGAAGAACAAAAATTGGTTCACAAGTTCCGAAACCTCCCTCCTGCCCTGCGGGTCTCATTCAAAAACATAATCTACGGGCTGACTGAAACAGGCGAGAACTTAAATTTACTGGAAACGAAATTCGTCCAGTTTTTTAAGAATGAAGGGACTGAACAGGATATCCAGCCCGCTGCCATAAAGCAACAGATGGAAACTGCGAGAGAAATGGAATAATTCACTCAAAGACAGCAGGTTGAGATAAATTAATAATAATTGCGGAATGCGTCACCCTCAAACCAGTTTAGGGGTGGCACATGCGGGATTGAAATACATGAAGATTTTTAAAGGGAGGAAATCATGAAAGAGAAAGAATCCCTGCAACAGATTAAGTTAGAGAAAGGTTTTGTTCTCACTCCTTATGTTGAAAACATCTGTCAGAAGTGTCTTTCATATCTGAAATCAGGTTATCCGATACACCTGAATGGACCTCCGGGTTCGGGCAAGACTACGCTGGCATTATATCTGGCAGGACTTCTGGAGAATCCGGTTTTATTCCTTATCGGGAATGATGATTTTACTTTAACAGGGATCATAGAGAACAACAATGACACGGTTTTTCATTCTTTCTCAA
>JBFMBQ010000014.1:0-6379 GCA_040755115.1 bacterium | reverse complement strand
AAATTGATTACGGCAGATTGAATGTTTACGATGTCCTGCCGTCAACGCTGCCCGACCTCTTCCGCGGCTCGCAACTCGTGGTATCCGGCAGATACCGCGGCGGCAGCAATGCGCAAATAAAGATAAGCGGCACCGCTGGCGGCAAAAAAAGAGACTTCAACCAGACATTTTCCGTCCCAAAACATGCCGATAACGATTTTGTGCCCGTCATCTGGGCATCACGCAGGATCGGCTACCTGATTGAGGAAATCCGCCTACGGGGCGAAAACCGCGAACTCGTTGATGAGATCATACGCCTGAGCAAAAAGTTCGGCATCATAACCGAATATACTTCCTTCCTTGTGCGCGAACCGGATGCTTTCACCGCTGCACCACGAGAACTCCATAAAAAATTTGCAGCGAAAGCAGCGCCAACACTGGCAATGCAGACAGGAGAAGAATCAGTCCACGGTGCTGGTGTCGCCAAAGCAATGGAAGAAAAAAGCAAGGTTGAAACCGAATACACCGATTCAGAAGGCAATACCGTGAAAGTTGACAGCATCCGCCGTGTTGATGGACGAATCTTCTACCTCACAGACAACCGCTGGGTGGAGATGGAGGTTCATCCGAAAGCGGATGCCATCAGGATAAAGACTTACAGCGATGCATACTTCCGCCTCCTGAAAAAGATGCCCTCTCTGGGCGCAATATTCGCGCTCGGAGACGATGTGATGTTCCGCATCGGCAGCAAAATTGTGCGCATCGGCAGCGAAGGCAAAGAAACTATCACAGATGAGGAACTATCAAAATTGAGATGAGATGTAAGATGGGAGACGGGAGATGGGAGACGATTATAAATCATCTCACTTCTACCGTCTTCCTTCTACCGTTTACCGCTTCAGTGTTTTCAGCGTCAAAAAGATCATCACATCTTACGCAAAAAATCAGGGTTATCCATGCACAATACACAGAATTTCTTCCGCTATATCGTAAAGAGGCACAACCCGGTCAACTACGCCTGCTTCCACCGCCGCACGGGGCATGCCATACACAACGCTGGTTGACTCATGTTCGGCGATTGCAATGCCGCCCGACTCCCTTATCGCCTTCAAACCCGATGTGCCGTCGGAACCCATGCCTGTGAGAACAATTCCGACGGCACGGCTGCCGTAAATCCTTGCAACCGATTCCATAAGGACATCCGCCGAAGGGCGCACACCGTGATGCAGATCATCTTGCGAAAGAAAAATGATATCGTTCCTTACGACGCGGATATGAAAATCACCAGGTGAAATATAGACTGTGCCCGCTTCAAGTTTCTGCCCGTTCGCGGCTTCCACGACATCAATCGCCGACAGCGCATTCAGCCGCTCGGCGAGACTTCTGGTGAAATTCGGCGGCATATGCTGGACAATTATTACAGCAGCCGGAATGTCATCCGGCAGTACGGGGATAATCTCGGTAAGCGCACGCGGACCACCTGTGGAGCATCCGATAGCGATTACCTTCTTGATCGGCGTTTTCTTCCTCTCCCTCGTTGCTTTTATCAACGTTTCTGCTATCTCATGTTTCAGAGCCTTCTGCACCTGCGCCGAGTGATCAAGCATTGCCGGCACCGTTTTCAGGCGCGCCGCCATTTTCACTTTGGCAACAACCTCATCTCTCACCGTATCAAGCGTCAGTGCATGAATGCCGCCCGGTTTCGGAACAAAATCAATCGCTCCCAATTCAAGCGCACTTATGGTCTCCGCCGCTCCCTCCGTAGTGAAACTGCTGATCACAATTGTGGGGATACGGTGGGCAAGCCGATTCCGGCGCAGAAATTCCAGCCCGTCCATACGAGGCATCTGTATATCAAGCGTTATCACATCCGGACGCATCCTCTCAAGTTTCTCAAGCGCCTCCTGTCCGTCCCGCGCCTTCTCCACCACCTCTATATCAGAATCGGATTCCAGTATCTGTGTTATCACATACCTCATATAGGCGGAGTCTTCAACCACCATTACGCGAATCGTTCTGTTATCGGTTTTTTCTTCTGACGACATTTTCTTTATACAGACTTTCTGCGAACTCTGCGGTTATCCAATCTGTTTTTTCGCCTCTCCAATGAGTGAAGTGAATTTAAGGACATTATTTAAACGGCAATATTCTTTCAAGTGCTCAATAATCCGCAGCGGCGTGAAAGGGTCAATAAAATTTGCTGTGCCGACAGCGACCGCATGGGCGCCGGCAAAAACAAACTCAAGGGCATCATCGCCCGTCATAATACCACCCATGCCGATAACAGGCACATCCATTTTTAATGCTATCTGAAAAATGTGAAAAAGCGCAAGCGGCTTAATGGCAGGACCCGACAGTCCGCCCGTTACCGCACCGAGCGCGGGCTTGCGTGTTTTTATATCTATTGCTATTGCGCGGAAAGTGTTCACAAGCGAAAGTATCTCCGCGCCGGCATCAACAACCGCGCGGGCGATCTCAACAATATCAGTTACATTGGGAGAAAGTTTCACAATGAGCGGCATCGCCGTCGCCCTACGGACTGCCGCAGTGAGCGCAGCAGCCGATCCGGCTGACACACCGAAAGACATACCGCCTTCCTTCACATTCGGACACGATATGTTTATTTCAACGGCATCAATACCTTTCGTGCCTTCCAGCATCTTCACAACTTCAACATATTCCTCTTGAGTTGACCCGGCAACACTCACAATCCGCACCGTTTTCAAAGTTTGGAGAAACGGCACTTTTTCCTCCAAAAAACGCTTAACACCCACATTCTGTATGCCTATTGAATTGAGTATCCCGGATGGTGTCTCCACAATACGCGGCGGCGGATTACCAGCGCGCTCTTCAAGCGTGACCGACTTTGTTACAAGCGCACCGAGTTCGGATGGGTTGTAAAAATCGGAGAATTCTTCCCCGTACCCGAAAGTGCCTGAACAAACCGAAACAGGGTTCTTCAGATGCAGCCTGCCTAATTTAACAGAAAGATCGGGTGCAAACTCTTTTGTCATCACAATTTCTCCCAGTTAATCTCTTCGGAACGGAATACTGGACCGTCGCAGCAGGCGAGTCTGTAAACTGGCGTGCCGACAGTCTTTATCGGCACAGCACAACTCAAGCACACGCCGAAACCGCATCCCATGCGGCTCTCCATTGATACCAGGCAAGGCAAATTATAATTCTTCGCAATCTGCGCAACCTTTCTGAGCATGCCAACTGGGCCGCAGGCATACACTGCCTCGTATTCTGATCTTATACATAAATCTTTTTCAAGAAGGTCAGTAACCAGGCCACTCTTACCATCTATCTTTTCCTCAGTAATGCAAGAAACATTCCAGCCTGAAGATGTCATATCTGAAAAATGACCGGCAAAAAACTTTATTTCGTTTTTCGTTTTTGCCCCATACAATATTTCGCCTTGCGCATGCCTGTGCCTGGCAGTGAAAAATATAAAAGGCGCAATCCCATATCCCCCCGCAACAAGGAGATATTTTTTATCTTCACATGGGACAGGAAATCCTTGCCCGAGGGGTCCGATGACATCAAGATGCTCACCACATTCTTTCCTGCATATCAAGGAAGTGCCCTGCCCCACTTGCTTGATCAGAAGAAGTAAATTTTTACCATCCACGCCTGCAATGCTGAAAGGGCGGCGCAGAAGCGGGTTGCCTGATTCCGCAGGTCGCACCTGAACGAACTGCCCGGGCGTTGCATGCTCGGCTATCTGCAAACATTCAATCTCAAATTCAAACAGACCATCACCCATTTCACACTTTCTCATAATCCGCGCTCTGCCACAAAATTTATTCTGCCGGTGTAACATTCCTTTTATGTTCGTTCCCTTCGTGTCCTTCGTGGTTTTTAATAATAAATAACCCTGTCATACTGCAACCTGTATCTTGCCGCCGGTGTCAACGGACTGAGTAACAGGTCATCCGCAAACCCGATGTTCAGCACGCCCGCATCGTACCAGCGCCCGCTCCGCACTACCCCTGCCCTTACTGCCCGAAAAAAGTGCTCCGATTCGCTCACAACATATATCTGAATCCCGAAAAGCACAAGTGTTGAAACCTGCCTCTTAATCACGATTGAAGGCATCGGGAAATCCTGCACTGGTCTGCCTGCAAGTGAGATTACAAACACATTCTTTCCTTTTAAAAAGCCGAGTTTCTTTTCCTGCTTCCTCTCCAGTTCTTGCTCTGTGAGAATTTCTGCCTCGGGCAGATAATAATGAACGAGCGGGCGATAATTTCCATCAGCACCGGGTGATAATATCAGTGTCGTCCCCTTCCCACCGTTCAGAGATTCCCCCAGCACACTGAAGGAATTGTATCCGTATTTCACATTGCATAAAAATGCGATTGTGTGCACCGCAGAAACAGAACATACCACGACTACAAACAATATCAGAACCCCTTTGCGTCTGACAAGAGAAATCACATCTCCGGCGAGGAGCGCCGCAAACGGCACTGCGTATAAGATGTAATAACTATGCCCATGCCAGAATGCGAAAAAGACGATAAACACGGCGAACGCTAAAAGCAGGAAAATACGATAACTTCCCCTGCGGATGATGCCATAGATAACGCCGACACTGCACAGCAAGAAAATAATCGGTGAGAAACCCCAGAAGTATTCCCACCACAAATAAGCCGCTTCTTTAAGATTCGGCAGCGCAAACTCGCTTCCCGCAAGTGCCGATTGTGCGCGGAATACCGCGCCGCCTCCGATTACAAGGTGATAAATGAAAAACGGTGCGGGCACAGCAATAGCACAGATCGTAAACCATAAATGGCGCACACCAAGCCTCCGTATTCCACGGCTGCGGATACATTCCCATACAAATAGCGCAGGCACAAACAGAACCGCAAACTGCTTCGTGAAGAAAGCAAAGCCGAAACATAAGCCGCTCAATGCCATTAACCGGTGTGCCACCCCCAAACGAGTTTGGGGGTGCCACATACGCATTCCGAACTCCCCATTCCGCACTCCGCACTCCGCACTCCGCACTTGAACGACCCTTCCCGCTAATAAATAAAAATACAAACTCGCCAGCAAAAATGCCAGATACACGGCGTCGGTCTGCACATTTCTGCCGACTACCACGCTTACAGGTGCAAAACCATAAAGCGCGGCGGCAACCAGACCCGCCTCCGACGAGAACATCACCGAGCCGAGAAGAAAAATCAGAACGATTGAGATTTCCGAGAACAGAACGGAAACGAGGCGATAATTTCTTTCGCTTTCGCTTAATAATCCCTTCGCCGCATGCAGTAGATAGGAGTAAAATGGCGCAACATTGTAATCCGTTGTGCCGAAGATGGAGGTCGGATACAAAAGGCTGTGGTTCTCATAATTGCGGGCAATGGTTGCGTACCATGCCTCGTTGAACGATAAAAAACCCCCGAAAGACTCTTCAATGCGGTAATAACGGAGCGCAAGGCTGAAGATCAAGATCAAGCCAAGCAGCAGGAACACAATCCAGCGGGGATCAAGTTCTGCGACCGATTCGCCTTCTAATTCAGCCTGCTGAGGCGGCTGATCTATGATACTCATGGATTGGAAGAGAGGTGAACGATTCCCCGCCGTCCTGCTTCAGACTCGTTACGGAAAAGAGAAGCGCGCGCGCAGTGTCAAGCGAGGTAAGACACGGAATGTTGAGTTCTACCGCAGCGCGGCGGATTTTCACGCCGTCTTTCTCCGCTTCCTTGTCAGGAGAAATCGTGTTGATCAGAAAATTCACCTTGCCGGAATATATCAGGTCAAGTATCGTCGGTTTCTTTTCGCCTATTTTGTTTACAGGCTTAACCTTGATGCCGTTCCCGGTAAGAAAAGCGGCTGTCCCGTGCGTTGCGTGAATATTGTACCCGAGTTTCCAGAAACCTTTTATCAAAGGCAGCGCCTCATCCTTATCGCGGTCGGCAATAGTAACAAGGAGAGAACCTTTGGCGGGTATGGAAATGCCCGATGAGACCAGCGATTTATATAATGACCTCGCATAAGAGTAATCAATGCCCATTATCTCGCCTGTGGATTTCATTTCCGGTCCGAGGCTGACATCAACATCAAGCAATTTTGCAAAGGAGAAAACAGGAGACTTGACCGCTACATGTTTCGTCTGGGGGAGCAAGCCGGTGGGCAGTTCCATTTTGCGCAATGTCTTGCCGAGAAAAATCTTGGTTGCGACTTTCACCATCTGGATGCCCGTGATTTTTGAGAGATACGGCA
The DNA here is from genome assembly GCA_040755115.1 of bacterium. Taxonomy (GTDB): domain Bacteria; phylum UBP15; class UBA6099; order UBA6099; family JBFMBQ01; genus JBFMBQ01. The sequence goes on along the minus strand of JBFMBQ010000014.1, from coordinate 169 downwards.
CTGTGCGGCTCGCACGGGGATTCACTTCAAGCACATAAACCTCGTCCTCGCAGATCACATACTGAATGTTCATAAGCCCGCGTATGTCCAGTGCCTTGCAGATTCGCCCTGAATATTCCACAATAGTTTTTATATTCTGCTCCCGTAGTGTCTGCGGCGGATAGACTGC
>JBFMBQ010000013.1:0-7585 GCA_040755115.1 bacterium | reverse complement strand
ATCCCTCTTGAGGACTTTTTCAACTGACATCATACGATTTTGTGTTGATTTTAATAATTGCTTTGTATTTTCAAGACCTTGCTATCCTTAATTTTATCAAAATAACCTAATTCGCAACAGGTCTAATAATGTGATGTTACGCACGAGAATAAATCTTAATTGGACGGAATCTTCTATTTGAGCCAAATTTTGATCTTACGCAAGCGGTATTGGCTGATTTGAAAAATGGCTTGTGTTAGCAACATTTGAATTTTTCTGCGTAACATCAGTAATAATGTCAACGCAAAATCAAAAAATACATAAAAAAATGACAAAAGCCACAAAAAATTTGACACAGGATACCATAATGCTTTATAGTGTGGATAAGTTTATGATGAATATTCTCGTGCAACAGAACTGGTGGAACACTGGTCTCTCTCGGAGATCAGTGGGTTGAGGTAGTTGCAGTTCCTTTACCTTACATTACATACTGATCCCCGAGAGGGGGTCAGTTTTGTTTTTTGATTTTTTTATTTCTGGATTCCCGCTGGAGTTTACCCCGTAGTGACATACGGGGCGGGAATGACAATTGAAGTAAATATGGAGCATAAGTATCAAGAATTTAAGTTTGAAATAGATTTAAGCCCGTTTGAAATGTTCAAACGGTTGGATCAGCATTGCCAAAATGCGTTTATCTTGGAGTCGCTGGGGGAGGAATCGGCGTTTTCCCGGTTTACGTACCTGGGTGCTGAACCGCAGACCGTGGTTTCTGATGCTACCACTGATTATGCCGCACTGAAAAATTTGCTCCCCCATGTCGAGGGCTTGCCGCCGCATTACCATGGCGGATTAGTGGGATATGCGGCGTACGACGGCACGGCGCATTTTGAACAGGCCTTTGTCGGGGAGAAACATCCGCATTTCCCCTCATTTGAATTCGGGCTTTATCTCGATGGTTTTATTTTCGACAAACACACTCACGCGATGCGGTATTTCACGCTTAAAAAGGACAGGAGAGCGCAGTTTAAGGAGATGCTCAAGAAGGATATGGAGACGCCCAGTTTTGAAGTGAAATCGCAAACCGCGGATATGACCATGCCGCAGTACCGAAAAGCATTTATGTCGATTAAAGATCAAATACAGAAGGGGAATGCGTTTCAAGTCGTATTTTCCGTGGGGTTCGAATATGAGTGCGCAGGATCACCGGTCGGAGTGTACGATAGCCTGCGCAATATTAACCCTTCGCCGCACATGTATTGCATGAAGTTTGGGAAGCCCCAGTACCAGAAGGCTATAATGGATTTGCAATCAGGAAACGATAGCCTTCGGTACGGGGCATCGGCTCCCATCATGCAAGCTGATGTAAAACATGGTCTATCAATTGGAGCCTCGCGGTATGCGCTGGGCGCATCGCCCGAGTTGTTATTCCGCACTAAGGGGAGGGAGATTGAACATTTTGGTACGCTTGCTGGCACCCTGCCGCGCGGGCGCGACGGGGAACAGGACGCGCGCCTAGCCGCGGAGCTCACATCGGATGAGAAAGAAGTGGCAGAGCACATGATGCTCGTGGATCTGGCGCGCAATGACGTGGGCAAGGTGGCGGAATTCGGGAGCGTGCGCGCGGAAAAGCTCATGGCAGTGAAGCGTTTCAGCCATGTACAGCATCTTTCAACGGAAGTGCGCGGAACGCTCCGTCATGGGTTGGACAGCTTCGACGTCCTCGCGGCGTGCGCGCCTGCAGGCACCTTGACCGGCGCGCCGAAGGTGGAAGCCATGCGCATCATTGCCGAGCAGGAGAAAAGCCCGCGCGGATTATATGGCGGGTCAGTGGGGTATGTGAGCGTGAACGGCGATGCAATGTTTGCGATAGCGATCCGTTCGCTTTTCGTTTCTGGCAACAAGGCATTTTCAAGGTCGGGGAGCGGGATTGTATATGATTCGGTGTGCGAGAAGGAATATGCAGAAGTGATGGCGAAACAAAGAGCAATGGAGCAAGCAATTGAGATGGCAACAAGTGATGGGAACTTTTTGCTTCTGCGGGTGAGAGGATAATTAAGGAAGGTGTATGAAAACACTCATCATCGACAATTACGATTCGTTTACCTACAACCTGTATCAGTACGTGGGGGAGATGGGAGGGAATCCGGAGGTGAAGAAGAACGATGCGATTACGCCGAATGAGGTGAAACGTGGAGGTTACACGCATATTATAATTTCCCCAGGGCCCGGCAACCCAGCGGATTCTCGTTATTTCGGCATCTGTCGCGATGTGATTCTGCAGTGCGGCGCAACAATTCCTCTCTTAGGCGTGTGCCTTGGGCATCAAGGCATTATTGCCGCGTTCGGAGGCAGGATCGTGGGCGCGCCCATCGTCAAACACGGGAAAATAAGCCTTATCGCACATGAGGGGAAAGGGATATTTCATGGGTTACCCAGCCCTTTGCGCGGCATGCGTTACCATTCATTGGTGGGCGAGAGAGAAAATCTCCCGGACTGCCTTGAGATTACCGCCACCTCCAGGGATGATGGGCAGATAATGGCCATACGGCACCGCAACTATCCGATTGAAGGGATTCAGTTCCATCCCGAGTCCATTGGAACAGAGTATGGATTGAAAATGTTAAACAATTTTCTCTATGGAGATAGTATATAAAAATTTATTCAACCGACTACTCGAGCAAAAAAATTTAAGCCAGCAGGAGGCGGAAGGTCTCCTGGAACAAATTATTGCCGGCGATTTCACTCCCGCGCAAATCGGAGGTTTATTGGTTGCGTTGCGCATGAAGGGTGAAACGGCGGAGGAGGTTGCCGGTTTTGCCGCGTCGCTTCGCAGACACGCGGTTGCAGTTCCTGATATTTCAGATGAGGTATTTGACACCTGCGGGACCGGAGGCGATGGGATGCAGAGCTTCAATATTTCAACTGCTACCGCACTGGTCGTTGCCGCATGTGGGGTCAAGGTTGCCAAACACGGCAACCGGTCAGTGTCGAGTACCTGCGGCAGCGCGGACGTGCTGGAAGCGCTGGGTATCAATATCACCCTCACGCCGGAGCAAGCAAGCAGGTGTCTGCGCGATGCGGGGGTGGTATTTCTCTTTGCGCCGTTCTATCACCCAGCTTTTGCGAAGGTAGGCTCGGTGCGCAAAGAGCTTGGCGTGCGCACGATATTTAATATATTGGGGCCGTTGGTGAATCCTGCCCGGCCGCAGCGGCAGATAATCGGGGTTGCTGATCCGAGCAAATTGAAGGTGGTTGCAGAAGCATTGAAGCTCCTCGATAGCGAACGCACCATGGTAATGAGGAGCAAGGATGGACATGACGAACTCACCACCACTGCGCCCGCCGAGGTGTATGAAGTGCGCCGCGCGGAAATAAAACATTACGAACTGGAGCCGAAGGAATTTGGTTTTAACCGCGCCAGGCAGGAAGACCTTAAGGGCGGGAGCAGAGAAGAGAATGCAGCAATTATTCGTGCGGTAATCGCGGGCGAGAAGGGGCCGCGGTTGGATACGGTGCTTCTGAATGCGGGCGCGGCGCTGTACACGGCAGGGAAGGCGAGTGATATTGGAAAAGGGATTGAGATGGCGCGGTCAGTGATTGAAAAAGGAGAAGCGGTGAAATTACTTGATGGATTCGTTGAAGTAAGTAATAAGTCGCACAGGTCTTATAAGTCGGTATAAGTGAATAATAAGTCTGATAAGTCGGAATAAATCACATGGGTCATATAAGTTATATGCACGAGCTTGGAGGATTTTTAGGGACAATGTATCCGCTCATTCAAGGACAGGTTAAAAGCGCGATGGCTCAAATTTCGCTGGAAGAGATAAAACTACGCGCAGCCGCACGGACCCTGCCGCTTGTTGATGTAAAAATGCGCATAATGAAACGCGCGGCGCCGGTTGCGGTGATTGCCGAGATTAAACGCGCGAGCCCGCGCCGCGCCGCGGCGCAAAAACGTGACATATTCACGCAGGTGCAAGCGTACGTCGACGGCGGCGCAACCGCGATTTCCGTGCTCACCGAACCGACGCACTTTTTAGGGTCGCGGGAGGACCTTATGCAATTGAAAGAAAGCTTTCCCTATATGCCATTTTTACGCAAAGATTTTATCATCAGCGAGTATCAGGTGTATGAGTCAAAGTCGGCTGGTGCGGATATGTTGTTACTTATAACGAGGTGGCTTGAAGATGATGAGCTGAAAGCGCTTTATCAATTAAGCCACGCGTTGGGCCTTCAGGTATTGGTAGAAGTGGAAAGTGAGGAAGATTTTGAACGAACCATGAAGATTGGCGCAGAAATTATCGGGATCAATGCGAGGAGTTTATTTGATCTTACCGTCGATACAAAGCGTGTGCGTAACTTGGCGGCGAAGATAAAAAATAAAGATTTTATTTTAATCGGCGAATCCGGCGTTGATTCGGTCGACATAGTGAGACAATGGCACGCTGCAGGCGTGGATGCGGTGTTGGCCGGTAATGTGCTGATGGAGACAGATGATCCGAGGGGGATGGTGCGGGAGTTTTTGCTGAAGTAACAACAACACGTCATCCCGTATCGAGATACGGGATCCAGAGAACAAAAAAAGAAAAATCGATCGGTGTTTGTTTATTTGGTATGATTTTCTAGATTCCCGTTTTCACGGGAATGACAGCGGGATTTATGAATGTCAAAGTTAAAATTTGCGGGGTGACGCTTCCCTCGCAGGCGCGGGAAATTGCAGCGCTTGGCGCGGATTACATCGGCTGCATTATTGAATTTTCCAAAAGCCCGAGAAGCGCAAGCAGGGTGAGGGCAAAGGAGATGAAGCTCGAAATATCGAAATTTCGACATGTCGAGATAGTGGGCGTGGTAGTCAATATGCCCATTCATCGGTTAACCAGTTTGATTGAAGAAACCGGCATCCGCGTCTGGCAGTTGCATGGTAATGAAACACCCGAGGATGTGGTGAGGATTAAGGAACTTGGTGTTGAGGCCTGGAAAGCAGTAACCAGGGAAAATTATGCGCAGTATGCAGCGGTTGTTGATATATTAGTTGTAGATGCAATGAATCCTTTACATGGCGCGGGCGGGAGCGGGAGAAATTCAGATTGGGAGTTTGCACATGAGCTTGTCGAGGCAGGATATGCGGTGGTGCTTGCCGGAGGCTTGACGCCAGAAAATGTTCGCGATGGTATCAGTTTAGTGCGATCGTCAATAGTTGATACCTCGAGTGGAGTGGAAGTAAGACCGGGAGTTAAAGATCTCTCAAAGGTCTCGCAATTCATAGCGAGTGCAAGGAAGAATATATGAATACCAATATTTTTATCACAACTTCCTATGATGCCGATACACAGGGGCATTTCGGAGAATTGGGCGGGAGATATGTACCGGAAAATCTAATGCCCGAGCTTGTAGAGATTGAGCGAGCATATGAAGCAGCGCGTAAGGATCCAAAGTTTTTGGAAGAACTAGGGGATTTATATAAAAATTATGCCGGTCGTCCCACTCCCTTGACGTATGCACGGAACTTGACTGAACACTTGGACGGTGCACGCCTATTTATCAAGAATGAAGGACTAAACCATACTGGTGCGCATAAGATGAATCACTGCTTAGGGCAGGCGCTGCTTGCGAAACGCATGGGAAAGACGCGGCTCATCGCGGAAACCGGTGCAGGTCAGCATGGACTTGCCACAGCAACGGTCGCGGCAAAATTTGGTATGAAGTGCGTCGTGTATATGGGCGAAGTGGATTATGAGCGCCAGAGGCCCAATGTGTTTTGGATGGAGCAGTTGGGCGCTACAGTGGTGCCGGTTTCCCACGGGACAAAACGATTGAAAGACGCGGTAACTGCAGCGATTCAGGATTGGATCGCACACGTGGATACCAGTTATTACCTATTGGGGAGTGCCCTGGGGCCACATCCGTACCCTTCCATGGTGCGCGATTTTCAGAGCATTATAGGGCTGGAGGCGCGTACGCAGCTGCGGGATCAGATTGGGCGCGAATTACCCGATTATGTGATTGCGTGCGTGGGCGGCGGAAGCAATGCGATCGGAATTTTTAATACATTTCTTGAAGAAAAGTCAGTACAGTTGATCGGGGTAGAGGCAGGGGGGAGAGGCATTGAGAAGATTGGAGCCCATGCCGCGCGGCTCGCGCATGACCCGCAGGTAGGTGTAGTAGAAGGATATAAATCATATTTTCTGCAAAATGAAGACGGGCAGATACAGGACACACACAGCATATCTGCAGGACTTGACTATGCCGGCATTGGCCCAGAACATGGGTTGTTATATCAAAAAGGTCGGGTGCAGTATGTTTCTGCTACCGATGAAGAAGCGCTTGGCGCCTTTCAGATGCTCGCACGCACGGAAGGGTTCATTGCAGCGCTTGAGTCAGCACACGCGTTCGCGCACGTGATAAAGCTCGCGCCCACGCTTCCGCCGGAGCAGATAATCGTGGTGAATGTGTCAGGAAGGGGAGAGAAGGATTTGTTTATTCTAGGTGAAGTGCTCGGAGGAAAAAATTGGAAAGAGTATCTCAAGAGAAGGTCGGGGAGCTAGGTAGTGAAACTCAAAGCTCAAAACGCAAATGTCAAAACTACAACTTAAAACCCGATAGCTTTACAATTTGAGTTATGGATTTGAGTTTTGAGTTCTGACATTTGAGTTAGACCAATGTTTATGAACAAAATCTTTACTCAACTTCAAAAAATTAAGAACGAGCACAGGATAGGGCTGATGTCTCATCTTGTCCTTGGCTACCCTACCTTGGAGGATTCTTTGGCACTTGCGCGTACCATAGGAGAGGTTGGCGTTGATTTTCTCGAATTGCAGATTCCGTTTTCCGATCCTTTGGCGGACGGGCCGACGATCATGCGTGCCAATGAAGCCGCGCTGAAAGATGGTTTTAAAGTAAAGGATGCATTTACGGCGGCGCAGATTTTGGCAAAAAAATTAATCGATACGCCGCTCCTCTTCATGACGTATTACAATCTCGTCTTTCATTACGGCGTTGAAGCGTTCTGCCGCGATGCAGCTGATGCTGGCGTGAGCGGGCTCATTGTACCCGACATCCCGCTCGACGAAGAGGCATATGATCATTTTTTTACCCATGCGGAACATTATAGCTTGTTGGCGATGCGATTCCTCTCAACCGTGAGCACTGAAGAGAGAATACAAAAGGTACTTGATGCACCTGACCGTTTCCTTTACTTTATCGGGCAAAAAGGGACGACCGGCGCGCGCGCAGCGCTCACTGATGAGCTTAGTAACCACATTCGGCGTATTCGAAGATACCAGAATGTTTCCATTGCCGTGGGTTTCGGCATTTCAAAGCCCGCACATATAGTGAGTCTTAAAAAAATGGGCGTTGACGTTGCCGTAGTCGGGAGTGGAATCATGGACGTGTATAATGATGCGGAGAAAGGGCGTAAAATTGGCGCGGTGGCGCAGTATCTTACCACAATGCGCGCGGCCTGTGGATAAAAGGGCCGGAATTGTTCAAGTCCACGAACATAATTGACAGTCAATAAGAGCTTGTTTTGCGTGTGAAAGTTCGACCGTTTGGGTTAGTTTGGCATCGATAAATTTCATCAGCGCTTCGATTTGTTCCTGTCGTTTCA
>JBFMBQ010000012.1:0-3384 GCA_040755115.1 bacterium | reverse complement strand
GACGAACGGCAGATGCGTGTGCCCGATAAAAATGAAATCCGCATCAACACTTTCCATTTCCTGCGCTAATCTCTCGTCAGTAACATCGGGTGAGAGGTATTGGAAAAGGTTGTCGGTGGGAGTGGCGTGCGTCAGATAGAAACTGGCGCCGCCGAGTTCAAAGCGCTCTTCAAGCGGCAGTGTGCGGAGAAATTCTGTTTCTTCCTCGCTAAGCACCTCCCACATATATTCCCTCGTTGCGACTGACAGGTGCTTGAATACCTCTGAGCATTGGCAGTCCATCCGCGTTGCGACGGCGTTATCGTGGTTGCCGCGCACCATTTTCCATGCGCTCCGGCGAATCATCTGAATACATTCTTTCGGTTTCGGACCATAATCAACAATATCGCCCATAAAGACCGTATAATCAAGACCTTCGGGCATCACGCGCAGTGCCGCCTCGTTCGCATGGACATCAGAGATCAACAGAATTCTCATAATTAACAGGTTGAGATTAAGTTTGAGGTTAAAAATTTATAAAAATTTCTATTAAATTAAAGGATAATGAAAAATAAAACTTTTTTAGAGCGATCTTTTCATGTGAAGTTTTGCATTTTTATAGCGCATGCAGCGCAGGCTTCCAGCACCCCATTGATGAATCAGACAAGATGCCTGCGCTAAAAAATGCCGTTAGAAACTCACTTCCCCCCCGTGTCAGGATGAGCAGGCGGGAGCGGCACCTTATATTCCTTGCCGACATCTTTCAGTTCTTCATCGTTGATCTTGATCTTGCCTTCTTTCTTGAGTTCTTCCAACAAATCTTTGATCAGATTCTGCTGCTTTTCCTGCGTCAGCGCTGATTTAATTTCTTCCTGCACCTCTTCAAAAGATTTCTGTGTGATCTCTGTCTTGTCGTCAAGTCTTATTATGTGAAAACCAAACTGCGTTTTCACCGGCTTGCTTATCTCGCCTTTCTTCATGCTGAAGGCGGCATCTTCAAAGGGCTTAACCATTCTGTCGCGCCCGAACCAGCCGAGGTCGCCGCCGTTCGCGCCCGAACCTGGGTCTTTAGAGCGCGCCTTCGCAATTTCCTCAAACTTCTTCGGGGCTTTCTGAAGTTCTTCATAAATCGCCTTCGCTTCCTCTTCCGTGTTTACCAGTATATGACTCGCCTTAACCTGCCCACTGGAATATTTGCCAAGGTTCTCGTCGTAATATTTCTTTGCATCCGCATCTGTTACCTTGATGTCTTCAATTTTTTTCTTCACATATTTCTGCGCAAGTATCTGGCTTTCAGCGAATTTCATCTGGGCAAGGAATTCAGGCTCTTTATTCAATCCTTCCCCTTTAGCCTTGTCCGCTATAAGGAAGGTTTCAACCACCTGATCTATCAGTTGCTTTTTCCCTTCATCGGTGAGATACTGCTGGCGCTGCATGGGGTGCAACTGCTCAAGGAGGGATTCAATGTCGCCCGCCGTTATTTCCGTTTCGTTGACAGTTGCAACAACCTTATCGTCGCCTTTTGCGGATTTTTCTCCCTTCTGTGCTCCAGTGCAGCCTACTGTGAATAAGGACAACACCATCATAATAAACAGGGACTTTTTCCAGTTCATCAGTTTCCTCCAGGGGATATTTTTTATATTTATAGTTTATTGCGTACCTGGCATCTGAGGGTTGGATGAATCATCTCAACTGGGCGAGCCTTTCCATAGGGCTGACGATATGAATAAGTTTTACACCGAAATTCTCATCCACCACCACTACCTCGCCTCTGGCAACCAGTTTGCCGTTCACAAGTATGTCAACAGGCTCACCGGAAAGTCGCTCAAGTTCCACAATGGAACCCGGGGCAATCTCAAGAATATCTTTGATCTGCATTTCAGTCTTGCCCAGTTCCACGATAACCTCAAGCGGGACATCAAGGAGAACATCAATATTTTTCTGCGGGTATTCAGCGGCGGCTCCTGCCGGTTCGGCGTGCATGGCCGGCGCAACGGGCGTAGCGGCGGCAGGCGGTGCTTCAAAGGTCGGCGCTGCGGCAGCAGGTTCAGCGAAAAGCGCGCTCATATCCTCGTCGCTGACTTCAGCGGCTGCATCAGCAGGCGCCTCCGCTGGGGCTGATGTATCTCCTCCAAATTCACCTAATAGTGAATCTATTTCATCCTGGTTCAAGGCAGGCTCATCCATGTGAATATACCTCGCTTTCGTTCAGGTTAATTTTTACATACGCTTGCGATCACACAAATAATTATGTATGATAACTGCAATATTTTACAATGCAGATTATAGCAAGTAAAGGTTTTTAGTGAAAATATATTAAAAAGCAGAACCACGCAGGTTTTGCCCATAAAGCCAGATACAGGGGACATACGGCAATGGAAATGGAAGAAATCCTGAAACTCGCAATACAATCAGGCGCATCCGATATTCACTTCGCTCGGGGCTTGCCGCCGATACTTCGCATAAACGGCAAACTGGTTAAGACCGACCTCGCAACGCTTGAATGGGATGAGCCGCGCCGCCTTGTGTTCTCAATTATGACAGATGAGCAGAAGCACAGGCTCGGCAAAGAGAAGGAAATTGATTTCTCCCACAGTATAACCGGCGGCAGGTTCAGGGTGAATGTTTTCCATGACAACTTCGGCGTCGTCTCCACTTTCCGGGTAATACCGCCAGAGCCGCCTACAATGAAATCCATCCTTATGCCGGAGGCTGGCTACCGGCTTGCGCAACTGCGCAGCGGGCTGGTGCTCGTAACAGGACCTACAGGGAGCGGAAAATCCACCACCCTCGCCGCCATGATTGACCTCATCAACAACGAACGCAGTGCGCATCTCATCACAGTTGAAGACCCCATTGAATTTATTTTTGATAACAGAAAAAGCCTGGTCCACCAGCGCGCGGTCAACATCAGCACAACATCGTTCCCATCCGCTCTGAAGGCTGTGCTGCGCGAAGACCCCGATGTTCTGATGGTCGGCGAGATGCGCGACCTTGAAACAATGGCGGCGGCGGTTACCATTGCGGAGACCGGTCCGCTCGTCCTCGCCACGCTCCACACTGTAAATGCAGCGCAAAGCGTGGGGCGCATTGTGGAGGTTTTCCCGTCCTATCAACAGCAGCAAATCCGCTACCAGTTATCGGTTACACTCCGCGGCGTCATCTCCCAGCAACTTATACCGCGAGCCGACCGCAGCGCGCGCATCGCGGCGAGAGAAATCATGATCGTTACCCCAGGCATCGCCAACCTCATCAGGCAGGGGCAGATACACCGCATCCCCGAAGCAATCAAGGCAGGCGCCGACCTCGGCATGATCACGATGGATGACTCGCTGTATTTTTACTGCGCGAAAGGACTTATCAGCAAAGATGAGGCGATTGCCCGCGCCACCAATCCGCAGGAGA
>JBFMBQ010000011.1:0-3879 GCA_040755115.1 bacterium | reverse complement strand
GAATATAATCCTGCGAGAATTTTATCAAGTCCTTCAAACTCACCATCCGCACTTCTTCCGACAGCGCTACATAGTTCGGATAACCGACCTCTTTGGAGAGTTCCTGCTGCCGCTGCTCAAGCCGCTCGTGAATCGGATTCAATGTTTTTTCCCACACCGATGCAATTGCCGCCTGAATCGCCTTGCGTTTGTCAGGGTCTTTCTCGTTGTCAAGCAAGCCGCTCAAGTCGCGGTATGCAATTTCGCCCTCTATCCAGTCTATTTTTACTCTTGCATTCGCCTCGGCGTTGTTGATCTCATCATCAAAGTGCGCGGTGTCAAGCCCGATGTATTCACCCACGAGGTAATCGCGGAAAAATTTCAGCGATAACTTCTCATCATCGGTTAATTTACCGCCGTGTTGTTTGAGAAAATTATCAATGTAAAGTATGTTTTCTTTTGTAAAAAGCCCTTCGTGTCCTTTGTAGGTCTGCTCAAAGATGCTTTCTTCGCCTTGAGTGCGGACATACCACGAGAGGACTGATTGCACGAGCACGAGCGCCTGCGCTTCCGCGCGCATTGCGTTCAGACGCGCATCGCTCGTCAGGGCAGATTCAGCGGACAGGCAAAGAGATGAGACAGAAACTGAAAACACTATCAGTAAAGAAAGCAAGGATTTTTTCATTCTTATCTCCTTTATTTATAATTTTACAAATGCCAATCTAATTTGCGGCAGCAAACTTAAAAGATTTGCAATATCAGGTAAAGTTTGAGTTTTACAACTACCACTTTTCAATTTTGAGGTCTGTAATTTTCTCAAAATGCACATCTCTTGTGGCAAGAGGTACATCTTTGACAAGACAACATGCAGCAATCCATATATCATTTTCAGGGATCGGTGTTCCTCGTGTATATAGATGAACTCGTATTTTTGCATATTGTTCAGCAACTATGAAATCGCATGGCACTAATATTGTTTTGTTTATGAATGATAAATTCTGCATTAAATTATATTCAACACGCTTGGATTTTAGCGCACCGTATATCAATTCTCCAGCAACGGGGATCGGAAGAAACACCTGTTCCGAATTGTCAATGTTTTGTTTGACTCCATCTTCACCTTTTATGAAAGCAATAACCACACTGGAATCAAGGGCAATTTTACCAATCATCCATGTTAGTCCTTTCGCAGTCCTCAATCGCTTTCAACATATCTTCCGCATCTTCTTCAGATATTTTGGAAAAAACATCATCAAAACGACCTGGGAAGTTACGAGATTCTTTGTTGTTTTTAAATATCTCTATTATTTCGTTAATTTCTACAAGGAGAGACTCCGGAAGGCAGGATATTTCTTTGACAATCTTGTCTTTAAGATCAGGACTCAAAGGATTCACCTCCCTTGCATGTTCTGTCTTCATTATACACAAATTCTTGCTTTTAAGTAAGGGCGTTGCTTGCTGTGTCCTTTCATCGGGCATGGCAAGCCTTGCCCCAATTTTTTTCGGGCAGACACGCAGGTCTGCCCCTACATTGCCTTCTTAACTATTTTTGAAAAATCTGCGATCTGCAAATACACATCGCGCACCTCGCGCAGCAGCGCAAGGCGGTTGCTGCGCACTGCGGGATCGTCAATCATCACGAGAACATTATCAAAAAATTTATGCGCAGCAGGTGTGAGACGATAAAGTGCCGTTATGTATTTTAGATAAGATTTTTCGCCTTTATTCCATTCCTCCTTCATGTCTTGTGCAAGGCGGTGTAATTCTCTCTCTTCTTCCTGCTGAAACAACGCAGGGTCAGCGCGCTCGCTGCGGAAATCATCACGCGTCGCAGATTTGTAAAGAATGTTGGAAACCCTGTCAAATACGATCAGAATTTCCTGAAAGTCTGTATCCTGACACAGAGACATCAAATCAGAGGCGAGTTGAAGCGTATCTCTTACGGCACGGCGATGCTCAAGGTCAATCGCATCAACGACATCATAAGATATGCCGTGCGACTCCATCATATAAATCCTGAAACGGGTGTTAAAGAACGAGATAACCGCTGACAGGATTTCGCCCGCTCTTTCGCGTGGAATCAATTCCTGCGGATAATTTTCTATCGCATTGCGCACCAGATCATGCAAGGGGGCGGCGAAATTTTTGCCTTCAAGGATTTTGATAATGCCGAGCGCCTGCCGCCGAAGAGAAAAAGGGTCTTCAGAGCCGGTCGGAATGATCCCTGCGCTGAAATAGCCGACGATGGTATCAAGTTTATCAGAGATGGATAAAACAGCCCCTGACAGTGATGCAGGTATTTTGTCATCCGCTGTGCGCGGCTGGTAATGTTCCTCAATCGCCGCCGCCGCTGCCGCATCCTCGCCGTGATATTCAGCGTAATACCTGCCCGCTGTGCCCTGCGCTTCGGGGAATTCAAAAACAAGGCTTGTGGTAAGGTCTGCCTTGCATAGGGACGCAGCACGGCGCAACGCCGCAAGTTCCATTTCTGAAACCTTCAACGCTTTCGCTATCGTCTCACTCAAGGAGATAAGGCGCAGCGTCTTATCATAAAGTGTGCCCAGCACCTTCTGAAATACTACCCTCTTTAACTGCTCAACGCGCTGATGCAGGGGAATCTGGATGTCCTCCTCGTAAAAGAACATCGCATCCTTCAGGCGGGCGACAAGCACCTTCTCATAAGCGGCGATCACTTCCCGTGAATCTTCAAGCGGCATATTCATCACAACCAAAAAAGATGAGATGAATTTCCCGGTGTCGGGAGATTTGACAGAAAAAAACCGTTGATTCTTTTCTATGCAGAGTCTGATAATTTCAGGCGGTATCCGAAGATATTCTTCAGGGAACGAGCCGGATGCTACGAATGGAAACTCAATCAGGAAGTTCACCTCATCCAGTAAATCCGGCGGTATAACCACTTCGCCGTTTGCGGATTTTTTCAGTGCGTTATGAATCATCTCTTTCCTTTTGTTGTGGTCTGCAATAACATAATGCTGTTCAAGTGCAGTGAGATAATTTTCCGGTGAGATTATTTTAATTTTTTTGCTGGCGAGGAAACGGTGGCCATAAGAATATGCGCCTGAAACCATCCCATCAATTTTCACGCGTATTACCTTTCCGCCGAACAGAAAGAGTAGCCATCTTACGGGGCGTGCGAAGAGCAGGCTGCCATCGCCCCACCGCATGCGCTTCGGAAAGGGAATAACGGAGGGAAGAGAAGTGAGGAAGCCCGGCAGTAATTCTGCGGTTTTGCTGCCGGCGCAGTGTTTTACGGCGAAGATGTAACTGCCTTTATCTGTTTCCTTCTCAACGAGGCTGCTTAAATCAACGCCTTTTGAGTGTGCGAACTTTTTCGCTGCTTCATTGTAAGAGCCGTCGGGATTCCTTGCCTTGACTGAGGGCGGACCCTTGTATTCTTCGGTGGTGCTTTCCTGATGTTCAGCAACAGAGGAGACGAAAAGGGTAAGCCGCCGCGGTGTCGCCCATGTGCGCAATTCACCGTGCGAGATGCGGCTGGAGCCTGCGAAATCAACGAAGTGCTGTCTTACCGCATCAAGCGCAGGCTGGATGTAACCTGCCGGTATCTCCTCGCAGCCGATCTCAAGCAGGAGATCGCTCGCTTTTTGTTCTCTCGCTTTACGCTGTTTCTTATCCCCTTGTATCATTCTTCGTGTTAATTCGTGTAATTCACGGGTCAATAGTCCTTTTCCAGTTTCGCCTGCGCTGCCGCAAGGCGGGCAATCGGGACACGATAGGCAGAACAACTCACATAATCCATGCCCAGAGCGTGGCACATCCTTACCGTCCTGTATTCACCTCCGTGCTCGCCGCACAAGGCGATTACGAGTTCATTTTTTACCTTACGCCCGTCTTCAACAGCGATCTGTATCAGGCGTCCGA
>JBFMBQ010000010.1:0-7298 GCA_040755115.1 bacterium | reverse complement strand
GACAGAAAAAAACATTGATGATATTTACCATCTCGCTTATGCGACCGTTAACGGACTGGACATTCTGTTGTCATGGAACTTGAGGCACCTTGTAAAAAGAAGAACACAACTTATTGTAGAACTGACAAATAAGGCGCTTGGTTACAGGGAACTTGAAATCTGGACGCCGGAGGAGTTGATGGAAGATGATATATGATGAGCCGGAAACAATGAAAGAAATCAGAAGAATAAGGGAAAAACATTACGAAGAAACTAGGAATTTGACATTGGAAGAAAAGATGGAGTATTTCCGAAAAAAGGCTGAAGAAGCAATCCGTCAGGCGGGATTGAGACTGCCTATTGTATCAAGAGACAAATAGTTGCTCTGCAAACCCTGAAAACCAGGAACAGGCGTTTCTAAAGTGTTAATCAGTGTAGGTCTGGTATTGTGAGTTTTCGTAGATCCATATCTGCGAGTTTTCTCTTTTTTTAACAGTAATCATAAATTCATGCCAACTGTTGCTTCCCATTAATAACCACCAGAAAAAAAAACGCTGAACATTATGATCAGGACATTTTTATGCTGGAATCAAATATTGTATAATTTCGTTCGGCGTCTTTTTGGCAATCGGATACTGAAAATGAGACCATCAAAATTTTTTCTGTTTCTAATCATTGCTTTAGCGCTCCCTTCACTTACCTGCGCCGCGCTCACGCCGATGGAAGGCTGGGACATCCCGCCCGCGGAGAAAGCACAGATTTTTGAAAAGAAACTCCACGAACTGCACGATGTAAACGGGATGATCCTTTCCGATATACGAATCTACACAGGACAGGATGGCTCAACATGGACTGTGCCTGGTTACGACGACAGCGCATATTGGACAGGCAATTATCTGCTCGCCGAATGTCTGCGTTATGCGGTAACGAAAGACCCCGAAGCGAAAGAAAACGCCGCGAGATCGGCGCGTGCGCTGATCCGTTTAACGCAGGTTTCAAGCAAACCGGGTCTCCTCGTGCGCGGCTACATGGACGCAAGCATGTCCGACCGCTTCAGACTCACGCCAAACCACAGTGAATATACTTATGTAACGCCTGACGGGATAAAATATATAGGGCTTGATGCCAGCGTTGATCAACTCATCGGCGCTATTCAGGGCTTTCATTATGCCTGCCGATACCTTGACGACGATGCACTGCGCGCGGAAATAAAGACAGCGGTCGCTTCAGTGCTTGATCACATAATTGAGCATAATTACACAATGGAAGACCTTGACGGCAAGCCAACCACATGGGGAGTGTTCACGCCGGGGCGCACGATAGAAACCCTGCACGCATTTCTGATCCTCGTCGTGTTCAGGGTCGGCGCATACATTACCGGCGAGAAACGGCACGAAGACGCATACTGGTATCTCTATTCGGACATGAAATACGGGAAGAAAGCAAGGATCGCCAATATGCTTGCATCACTCAACCGCTCCGATGATGCGATGGAGTTCATGGGCTATATAAATGTCTTTCAGGTTGAAGACAATCACGAGGCGAGAAAGGTATATCTCTCCAGCCTGCGCCGCACCTGGGATAAAAAGGTAAAAACGCACGATAAGGCGTTCTTAAATCTGATAGCATACCATTATCTGGAAGATTTACCCGACAATGAAGAAGTGTTGCGGCAGGCGATTGAGCAGATTCGCAATTTCCCGACTATGAAGGAACATCACACGGTTGACTACAGCAGTTACCCTCGGCACAATCCGAAACTCCCGAACCCGATCCAGTTCAGACCGGTTGACTGCGGCTACTACTGGACAGCCGACACATTTGAGACCGTATATGTCAAACCGCCGGAGTATCTACAGATCAGCCCCGGTCACGATTTTCTCATGGTTTATTGGCTCGCCCGCCATTGGGGCTACCTTAATGAGTGATTCTTTGTTCGGTTTATGTGAATGTATAATGGGAAATTAAAGACATTGTGTGATAATTTATTCTTTCCGTACCTTCTTCCGCATAATCCCCTTCTGGTAATCCCGTATCTCTTTCAAAACCCTTATCACCTCGCGGAGTTCTCCTATTACTGAGCGAAGTTCCGAGACGATTGAACGGCTTAGAATGAACATGTAAATCACCAAAAACAGAAGAAAAAAAGTTACGACAGTTCGGAAAACATCCTGAAAAATTATGCCCATCCCGATGCCAGCCCTTCCGCAATTTTTATGTGTATTTTAACTGAAAAAATTACAAATACACAATATCATTAAAAATTCAATAAAAAATTCCGTGCAAATCCGTGCAATCCGTGCCTGAAAAAATCATTTATCAAATTCAATCGTTACCGATGAATCATCCTGTATTTCCGCACCGATCCACAAAACGCCTGTATCGTCATCGTAAGTCTGCTCCAGCGCATAGCGATACCGCTCTTCTTTCAGTTCCTCACCATTGATCTTCACTTTCACCTTCTGCATGGCGATGTCAGGAAAGATTATCGCAGGGTTTGCGATTTTGCCCCCGCCTGCGCCCTGAAATTGCAGGCTGATGATGGAATCGCCATTAGTTACGACCCTGTAGGCTTTTTCGTAAAAATCATACTCCGCGCTTTGCGCGCCGGAAATTATTTTAATCTTCACCGGCTCTATCCAATTTCTCACACTCTTAATCAGGTTCTCATCGCTTGCATCTGTGTTGCCGATCAGCCACGCCCAGGTAATGTTTTCAATGCGGGACGATACGATCTCTCTTTCAAACGATTCGGATTCAATCGCCATCAGTGAGGCGTGTCCAGGACGCTGCCGCCAGCCGGGCGGCGCGCCGCGGGTCGTGGGGTAGCCGCGCGTTACAGGCCAGTGCACTCCCCAGTAAGACGGGCAGATATACCTCCCGTCCACGCGCCAGCCGTCATATTGCACTATGAAATGATGAAAGTTGCGTGTTACCATAACAGGTGTGTTTTTATCATCCTTATGCCAGTTTATGCGGAAGATTGCGGGCGTTCCCTGCATCCATTTCCCTGACGGCTGCGGATAGGCAACTTCTTCCTTTTTACCATCCAGTGATAAAATCGTTACAACCTTTTCAGGGAAAATATCAAACGGATTTGAGCCGGCAGGTATGAGTGTGATGAACTCGTTTGCCTCGTGCCAGGTGAGGGGGAGAAACCAGCCGGTCGCCCTGCGGATGCCGAAACCGTCAGGGTAGAAAGTATAAATTTCTTCGCCCCATTCGTCATCGGCGATAGTATATTCAAGGTCGGCGAGCGCATACCGCCAGCGCACCACCACGCGCGCAGGCGAACTTGAGATTATCTCAACCCGCGAGTAGCGGCATTCTTTATCCTGTAGCGGCTCAATGCAGTCAACCAGTCCGCCACGCCCAGCCGATGCCTCAAGCCACTCATAGGTCAGCCCGATGTTGAACTGCGATGCCCAGAATGGCACATATCCTGACCCGCGCCAGAAAACGAATTTCTCGCCATCGGGGAAGTGCACCACTACATCATCGTGCGGCCCGCGGCGCCACATCTTTTCCCATTTCATCTCGCCCCACTTTTCCTTCGCTCTGTCATAAACCGGCACGGGCGCAGGATAGTCTATTGACGCCCTGTAAGCGCCGAACGGTCGTTGCTGTATGCGCGTCTGGCGAATTTCTATTCTCTTTTCCTCGCTGTAAATCGTTTTATTGTTATAAATAAATTCTGATTTAACAAACTTATATTTCTTTGATGCAAGGCTGATCTCTGTTTCAATCGTATTGAATTTGTTCGGCGGCAGATGGACGGTTTTTTTCGATAATATCTCGGTTTTGTTTTGAGAATCCACAGCAGTGATGCGCCAGATAATACTTTTATCTACTGCCTGTTCTGTGCTCCCTGTAAGCGTGATCGCTTCGGCACGCACACGCAGACGCTGTTCAGGGGTTATAATCAAACTGTCAGCCGGCGCCAGCAGGTAGCCCAAATCAATCGGGTGAATCGTCGGCTCCGGTGTCCAGCGCATCCAGCAGAAGAAATCCTTTTCATTTAATTTAGATTCAGAGACCTTGATCTCCCTGCCGCTTTTTTCAAGATGAATGCCGATTGTTTCGTCCGGGTGTATCAAAGGCACTTCAACAATTTTGCGGAAATAAGAGCGATCATCCGAAAAGAGCGGGACGGTTTGCAGCGTTTGCGCGCCGTCTGAAATTTTAAGAAAAAATTTCCTTTCACCGGTTTGCGGATAAAAAACTGTTGCAAGAATCTCGCGCGTCAACCTGCCGTCGCGATTGTGAATCAAAGGATAATGATCGCTTTCTTTGAACAAATAGATTTTAGCGAAGCCTTCGTCCTGCATTTTAGGAAAAATCTGGAGTGCGATTCTGTAGAGGTCCTCGCCCATAGAATCTGTAAAGGCATTGACACCGCAATCCCACAACCTTATGAAACCGGGCGAGCCGCTTCTGTAGGATTTTATCCACGAAGAGGCATTGCCGTCGGCATCAAGGGCGAGTGCGGTGGATACATCCTTCACGGGTAGTGCGCGGGTGCCTTCACAGGTAGTCTTCAGACTCAATTTTTCGCCCTCAGCCGTCAGGTGCGATGCGCTGCGCCCCTTCCAGTTGCCGACTGTGTCAATCCCAAGAACCCCTCTGCCGCCGAGATAATCCCAGGTTATTTTCTCATCGCCCGGTTTACCGACATAGTAAAACGGCACATCCCCGAACCAGATTACCGAACCGCCTGCGTCAAGGTATTTGCGAAAGAGAGCGGTGGGAGTAGGAGTGGCTTCCACAATTTGAAGCGGCGCCACATCCTGCGCCATTATTAGGAGGCAGTTTTGTGCCCCTTCCGAGACACGCCCCTTCATCCACTGCCCCAGCGCCTCCACATCCATCACCTTGAAGCCGAGAATGGCGGCGAAGTTTGTGAATTCCTCAGCAGCACTGCGGCTGACCCATGACACCGGATAATCCTTATCATAATAAACAGCCTTACAATCGTCTGCGAATATCGTATTTATAGAAGTTAAAGATAACATTAGTGCAAAAATACATATTCTGAAGATTGTTTTTACCATACATTACACCTCCCTTCCCGTTAAATTTTACAATAAATCACAAATTGCATTGCAGAATAATAAAATTATCTTTTCTCTGCGGTCTCTGTGCCTTCTCTGCGTTCTCTGCGTTTAATCTTTTATTACTTTTTACTTCTGACTATGCCATGTTAGGTTATAATATTAACGCATAGTGAGTGAACTTTATTTGAAAGGAAACATCCACCTTGCTTGCTGAAAACCTGCGCGCAATTGACATCAACCCCGACCACATTGAACGATTAATGTCTGATCTATTCCCCGACCCACCTGCTAAACCAGAGGGCATCATAATTTTCTACGAGGGCAACCAACTTCTGCACGCAGTGCATTCACGGCGCGGTCCGATGAAAAAAATAAATTTCCTGGGACCACAGTCAACCGAAGAAATCGCACGCACCGAAAAGGCTGAATTCGTTATCTGCATTGAGAAAAACACGCTCCCTAAAATCGCCACTAATTTTCAGTCCCACATACATTGGGATGACCCATACCTCTTTCAACTCATCCCCATAATCAGAGCCGTCCGCGGCGAAATCGGTTCCAATATCCATATCTATCCCGACATCACACGAAAGATACCGCGCATTCCAGATAAACTGCTTAAATTGCTGCCGCGCATACTCCCCCGAAGAGCGATATTCTCTATCGTAATCTTTGATGCAGACGGAACTGTGTGGACATCTCTGATCATCGGCACAACAGGCGCTGAAATTTCCCTCATAACCACTACCGAAGCACTTGAGCCGCTCGCCGCAGACCCTATCCCCTTCAGCCGCAAAATTATCCGCATCAACCGCGCGATTGCAAAAATACTGCAACCACCGACCGCATCAATTTTCATGGACAGGGAAATTTTCCGCCACCTGTGCGCTCATCCTCGCCCCATCTCCGAACTCCTGAAACTTCACTCTAAAGGCTGGCTGCGAATTCAGCCGTTTCCGATCAGGTTGAGAATCCTTCTCATGCTGATGTCATTTTTGAAAATTTAATGTCAATGTTAAATTGTGGCATATAGTTAGTAATAAATAAGGGGGGATTTTAGTGAAAGTTAAGGTTACTATAAGGGAAATACAAGACGAGATAGATCGGATTAGAAAAACGTACCACAAATTAAAAGATGATTCTGCATTCGTTCTGTTGTTCATGAGAGCCTATTTGGCAAATTCAGAAAACGAAGCCTATAACTCCTTGACTGGTGATACGGGCGATAAAGGAATTGATGCGATATTGATTGATGGGAAAGCCAAACAAGTACACGTGGTGCAGGGAAAATTTCATAAATCATTAGGAAAATACTCTGAAAAGAGAAATGATGTGTTGTCATTTGCGGATTTGGGCATTCTTCCGTGGGCAAACAAAGAATCTGTGAGCGCATTTTATTCAAAATTGAGCCCTGTTGTTCGTCAGAAATGTGAAGAATTAGTTCATGCTGTGCGCCGTAATAAGTATGAGATGCGCCTTTATTATGTGACAACAGGACGATGCTCCAAAACTATTTGTAATGAGGCAATGGAAAGAGTTAGACAAGCTGACGGTCCTGTAGAAATTTCCATAATAGATGCTTCTCACATAATAATAATATTCAAAGACTATATGGATGGTGTTGCTCCTGCTGTGCCAACCCTATCGCTTAGGATAGCGTCGGAAAGTTCTGTCCATACCGACGGCATAATTCATCGTTTTGATGGGCAAAAACAAATTGAGTCATGGGTGTTTTCAATGTCCGCAAAAGATGTAGGTGAAATGTACAAGAGGGCGGGTATCCGTTTATTTGCGAGAAATATTAGGGGGTATTTAGGTAAATCTAATGAGATTAACGAGGCCATGTCTAAAACAATAAATAGAGAACCACAAAATTTTTGGTATTACAATAACGGTGTGACAATAGTCTGCGATGAGGCAAAATGCGAAATACACGGAGGTCAAGATATCTTGCGTGTTGAAAAGCCTCAAGTGATCAATGGTCAACAAACAACAAGAACGCTACATGATAGCCCATCAAATCGTGCAGGTATATTAGTAAGAGTCATAAAAATTCCAAGAAAAACCGGTGACGATGACGAATATGGTTATTTAGTAAGTGAAATAGTGAGAGCCACTAACTGGCAAAATGCAATAAAGATTCCAGTGCAAAAAGCCCATAATGGGATGGGCAATGTTTCAAGCCGCTGAAGGCATCCAATGGCACAAGTTGCAGTGAAAAAACCTGACAAGTCGGCTCAGAACGAGACCAAAGGCGTTTTTAAG
>JBFMBQ010000009.1:0-8998 GCA_040755115.1 bacterium | reverse complement strand
TGCAAACGGAACCGCATGTTCCAGGGTTTTCGCATGTATCTATAGTTAAGTGGTTCCCATCATCGCATTCATCGTTGATAGAACATGCTGATTTACATTGCAGGTAAAAATCTCCGCCTTTATCATATATCGCTTTATCATCTTGAATTGTATAAACCTGATACACTGATTCAGATTCCTGATTTGCTGACCGCCAGGTTGATGGAATCGTCATCCGGATCGTTCCGCTTATTTCCGAATCTGCTTCCGTAGTTATGAAGGTTGAAGAGTCTTCAAAATCTGAAGACCAGACCATATCATTTTTTTGTTCATCATGGTGAACGATAATCATCCCGCATTTATAATGAATGTCTCCGTGATTATAACCTGTAAGGTTTACTGTCAGTTCATCGCCTGGGCTTAATGTTAAGGTTTTCAGCAATCCCTTACACCAGGAACCCTTTGTGTGTAAGTTAAGTGATCTCACAATGATTGTGCCTGTATCGGCGCTCTGATTTTTTTCAACATTTATATTAAATTTTATTTTATCGGCTGTCCCGTTTGCATCGTAATCAATCACGAGATGGACAATACCTTTTGGCACAGCAGTGATTGTGAACTTGCCATCAGGATCAGATTTTGCGTTCGGGACGGCAGGGTTCGGCAAAAGATTTTTTGGAGGTGTTGAGTCAGGGAAGACATAAATTGAAGCAGCGACTTGGTCTTTTTCGGATTGTTCACCAGTGCGAGAGAGTGAAATTTCTTCATAAGTTACAATGCCAGAAACGGCGCCTGTATCTGGCGAAATATCAGGAACGACCGATGAACCGCCGCCTCCACAGCCTGTGATTATTAATAATACCAATATGATGATTAAGTTTTGGGATATTACTGTGAATTGATTCACAGTATAGTGAAAATACAACCTCATATTATTATACTATACGGCTGATAAAAATTGTCAACAATGCAAGGATTATCGTTAGAAACTATATGGCTAATATGTGAAGAATATAAATCTACTTACTTCAGATGGGTTCTTCCGGTTTGAAATATTTTATATCGTATAGATCGCCTTTGCGCTCTTCGTTCCAGACCGCCTGGACCCTCATGTCCGTTGTAATCTTATCAAACTCAATCTCCCCGATGAGATGAGGGTATTGCGTATCCGCGCCGTCAAGGCGGATCATGCCGTAAGCGTAAGGGGGCTGCTTAGGCTGACCGGGGAACGGCAGGTAAACAACGGTGAAGCATTCAAGCACGCCGTGGTCGCTCAGTTCTATCCAGTTATCATCGGTCGGCGCAAAGCACCTGCCGCACAACCTGTGCGCAGGGACAAGCACCTTGCCGCATTTTGTGCATCGCGCGCCCATCAATCTTTTGTTGACTTTCGTCTCATAAAAAAATCGGCTCAGTGAACTGCCGTAAGACCATCTGTATGGAACGGTTACCTTTGCTTTTACTTGAGATATAACATCGTTGCCCATTGTTTACCCCCTTGAATTGTTTGAATAAATCATCTCATTTGAATTTTTTAAACGATATTGAAACCGTCAATATCAAGCAGTAGCCCATGCGTGTCATCGCGCCAGGCTGCCTTCGCTCTCGCACCGACTTTCAATCTCTTGAGATTTTCATCGCCTTTTACCAGATGGAGAAGGTCAGTATCGGCGCCGTCAAGTTTTATGGAGATTATCGCATACGGTGGGTCGGGTCGGTTTATAGCGTATTCTACGAATCTGATCAGCGGGATTTCAACGACTGTGAAACTGTTTACTGTGCCTTCGTCGGATACCTCTTTAAAATCAGCATCGTCAAAATCATACAGGCATACGGGGCAGAGATCAGTCGGCGGCACAAAGACCTTTTTGCATTTTTTGCATTTGCAGCCGAGAATTTTTTTGTTCTTCAATCCGCCTAAAAATCTGCCGTAGATTTTGCCGGGCGTCCACTGGTAAGGCACGGTTATGTCGCCTTCAAGAACTCTCAATTCAATCTCTTGTTCCATTTTCCGCCTCCGTATTTATGTGATTCAAACAATCTTTGCGCCCTTTGCGCCTTTGCGAGACACAATTTTTCCGCATCTGTATTTAAGCGGCTCAAACCATCATTTCTCCTTTGAAAAAATTATTATCGTATGAAACTGGATTGCCCCTCCCCAGCCATGACCAAGCGAAATTTTCACATCCTTAACCTGCCTGTCGCCTGCCTTACCCATTACCTGAAGCGCTGCTTCCGCCTTCCTGAACATCGCCGCCGCCCCGATTGAATTGGCTGACAGAACGCCGCCAGAAGGGTTCACGGGGAGTTCGCCTGTCATATAGGTTACCCCTTCATCAATCAATTTTCCGCCCTCGCCCCAATCGCATAATTTCAATCCCTCAGACCATATAAGTTCCTGCACGGAAAAGGCATCGTAAAGTTCAACGACATCAATTTCCTTCCGTGGGTTTGTAATGCCCGCTCTTTCATAAGCGATCTCCGCTGCCTTTCGCAGGTCAATCGGTACCGCCCAGTCCCTGTCAACATAATTCACGCCGCCGCACACTGCCGCAACAGATTTAACCCACGCGGGTGTTTCGGTTATGTCCTGTGCCCTTTTCTCTTCAGAAAAGATCATGGCGCAGGCGGCGTCGGATGTAGGACACATATCGGCAAGGCGCAACGGAGCGCACAGCACGGGCGTCCTCTTCGCCATTTCAAGCGTGTAATTCGGTATCCGCAATTGCGCATACGGATTGTTCAGCGCATTGTTCCTGTTTTTCACCGCCACCTTCAGACCGTGCTCGTCCGTGTAACCGTATTTGCTGTAATATCTTGAAGCCTGCACAGCGACAGCGGAAGGCGCGCCAGTAGCAAACTGCCTGCCCATTATGGGGTCATAGACGGTTGAAAGCCCTATCTGTGCGGAGGCGGTCTCGTTCAGTTTGTTGCCGGAGATGGCAAGGACGGTCTTGAACATTCCTGATGCGACTGCATAGTAAGCGCCGATGGCGGTTGAGCCGCCCACTGTGCCGCCTGTGTGTATTCTGAACAGCGGCTTATGGTATGCGCCGCACGCCTCGCCGACCCATTTCTCAGGATGATTGATTCCCTCAAAATATTCGGGCGAATGTCCGAACACCACCGCGTCCACCTTTTTCATTGTGATCCCCGCATCCGCAAGCGCCCGCTTCGCTGCAAGTCTGTATAATGCAGGCATACTACAGTCCCAGTGCGATTTGTTCTCGGTCATTCCTATCCCGACAACTGCCACCTTTTTTGCCATTTAAACACCTCTGTTTTTGTGCAAAGTGCACAAAATTGTTTTTTCTAAACGCCTAATACATAGACAATACTGGATTGCATGCACAAGCCGCTTGTTGAATGGGCAAGCGCCGTCTTCGGCTTGTTTTTCAGTTGGTGTTCCCCCGCCTTGCCTGACAGTTGCATCGCTGTTTCAATAACACGAACAAGCCCGGTTGACATTATCGGATTGGCGCACATCGCACCGCCGGATGTATTCACCGGCAGGCTGCCGCCGAATTCGGTTGTGCCCTCATCAATGAGTTTTCCGCCTTCACCTTCACCGCACAATCCGAGCGCCTCGTAAAGCATCAATTCATAGAATGAAAACGGCTCATACACCTCGGCGCAATCAATCTCTTCAGTAGGATTTTTAATTTTTGCCGCCTTGTATGCCTTTTTAGCAGCGATTTCACATGACTCTAACTTATGGAGTGGGCTGTAGCCTGGATAATAAAGTCCCTGATCGTAGCCGACGCCTTTTATCCATACCGGAGTGTCAGTGATCTTTTTTGCCCTCTTTTTGGTTGCCAGTATTGCGACAGCGCAGCCATCGGTTATTGGAGAGGCATCGTATTTCTTTATCGGGGAGGCGAGGACAGGGGATGACATGACATCAGCAACTGTTATTTCCTTTTTAATTTGAGCATTGAGATTTTTTAATCCGTTTTTTCTGTTTTTTACCGCTACTTTCGCCGCCTGCTCCTCGGTTATGCCGTATTTTGTCATATAACTGCAAGCCTGAAGCGCTGATGAGGTAATCGCTTCAATTCCGAGCGGACGCAACAGGAAGGGGTCGCATATCAGACCCGAGTAAGTTTGCGGTGAACTCTCGGAGATTTTGCCATGGCTGACGACCATCGCTGTCTGGAATGGACCTGTGAGGAGCCGCATATAAGCATAGAGGGCGGCATAAGCGCCGTCTTCTTCAACCTTTGATTCCTCTTTCAGGAATGCCCCCATCGCCTCGGCGGTGAATACATTTGAGATGCTCCTGCCGTCAACCACATCGCAACTTGCGCCGATAACAGTATCAATATCGCCGATTTCAAGTCCTGTATCTGCGAGCGCCTGCCGCACGGTTTCATAAATAAGTTCGCCGAGATGAATATCTTTTTTATCGCCTTCAAATCTGGACTGACCCCAGCCGACAATTGCAACTTTTTCTGGCATTTTTATCACCTCTTTAATTTGTATGAAAGTGCATTACGCAGTTAATGTGTTATCCGAAAGTAAATGTGATTATATCTACTGTGGTTTTTGTGTGTCAAGTGATTGTGATTTTTTTCTCAAACATCCTTATTCGCGTGTCTGATTTTTCCCTTATACAGAAATTCACAGTAAAAAGCAAAAAACCCGATACAGATGCAGTATTATAGGCGCAAATCAACCTTAATCAGTTAATTAAGTGAAATCAGAGTCAAATATAAGTTGTAATAAGTGGATTTAATTTATAGGTGGAATGCCGGTTTTTTTCACCTGCATTAGTAATGGTATTGCAAGGTCTATGGCAATGCCGAGTTAGGGTATATTAAATGACGCACAGCCATTTTATATCCGTGTTTGGTATTCGTTCCTGCAAAATGCCAGGTGCGAATGCGAAATTGAAAATGGAGAACCTCCTTAAATATTTTATTGTCTCCGCTTTTTTATCACTGATTCCATTTGCCTCGTTTGCGGCAGTTCCGACATATCTTATGTTTCAGAAGGACGGCGAGTTAGCGAGCGACACATTAGGACTTGATGTCGCTGTGGGTGATGTGTGCGGCGGCGGAACAGCCGATTTTGCGGCTATCACGACGGATTCAACCGTTAAGGCAAGGCTTTACGCTTATGATGGTTCAACTGGTAATTTATGTGCCAATTACCCTCAGACAGCCACCGGTGTTATTTCAATTGCAATCGGTGATGTTGATGGCGACAACGACAATGATATTATCCTTGGTTCCGCTTCAACTAAAAGGTTTTATGTGTTTGATGGTCCCACCGCTGTGCAGTTTGCCAGTTCTGCAAAAGCCGCACCGGATGCCGGCGATCTGCTTTTCGGGAATTCAGTCGCAGCCGGTGATGTGAATGCCGATGGATATGATGACATTGTTGTGGGTGCGCCGGGTTACGCAACTGACACAGGCCGCGTGTATGTATTTTCAGGCGCAGACCCCACTTTTAATACAATACTTTATACGAAAAACGGGGAGTTGCAAGGTGACCAATTCGGCTGGTCTGTTTCTGCGGGTTATATAAATAACGACAATTACGCTGATTTCATCGTGGGTGCGCGCTATGGAGATCCGGGTGGGTTGACTGGCGCCGGCTCTGTCTATGTATATGATGGTTCAACAGGTAATCTGCTCTTTCCTAAAATAAGCGGCGCCACTGCAAATAATCGCTTGGGGTGGTCGGTTTCCGCCTTAAAAACCGTTTACGACGGCGCCGGCAGCGGTTTCATCGCCGGCATGCCGAGCACGGGCGCAGGGAAAGTCTATGTATATGATTCAAGCGGTAACGAATTGTTCAATGTTTCCGACGGTATCCCGACCAGTTATTTCGGCAAATCGGTCTCCACAGCCGGTGGTGATGTTGAAGGTGCTGGGGGGGCTATAGATTTTGTTGTAGGTGTGCCTGACAGCGATAATACTTATGTTTACGATGGTTCAGACGGGACTTTAATATACAGTAAGAGCGACACCGGGCAATTCGGCTGGGCTGTAGCAGGCGGTGATGTGGACGGTGATGGCGAAGCCGAGATAGTAGTCGGGGCGCGAATGGCTGACCCCGGTGCGCTGGTTAACGCCGGCAGTGTTTTTGTTTACGGTGTTGATTACGATGCCCCTGTAATAACGGACAATCAGCCAGGAGACAACACCTGGCGCAGCATTGACCCTGGGGCGATATACGATGTTGATTTCGCTGATCCGGCCCCTGGAAATTCAAACCTTGATTATATTAAATACTCAGTCTGGAGCGGCGCCGGTATGACAGGCGTGGAACTGATAGGCTGGGCGACCATCGCATCAGGCATAAACGCACAGTCCTACACGGCTGAATGGGGCGTCAATTACGCTTCTCTGACGGAAGGCACAAACTATGTCTCCGTTAAAGCGTATGACATGTTGGGCAATGTATCTGATGTGGCAACTGATGTGTTTTATGTGAAGATAGACACCAGCACACCCACAGTAGTGGATAACCAGACCGGAGACGACACCTGGCGAATTGCCGACCCCGGCACAATATACGATGTGGATTTCTCTGACACTGGCAGTTCGCTGCTTAACAATGTGCAGTACACAGTATGGAATTCTTCGGGAATGGGTACGGGAACGGGAACGGAGTTGATAACATGGACGGACATAGCGACTGGCATCAATGCTGCCTCCTACACCGTTGACTGGGGCGTTGATTTTGATTCACTTGCTGATGGAACTAACTATATTAGCGTCCGCAGTTATGATAATGCGGGGAATGTTTCATCTGTGGCGACGGATGCCTTTTATGTGAAGAAGGATGCCAGCATCCCTGTGGTAGCGGATAACCAGACCGGGGACGACATCTGGCGGATTGCTGATCCCGGTGCCGTATATGATGTGGATTTTTCAGATTCCGGCACGCTGCTGAACGATGCGCAATACAAGGTCTGGAGTTCTTCGGGAATGGGTGCGGGAACGGGAACGGAGTTGATAACATGGACGGACATCGCAACTGGCATCAACGCAGCATCCTACACCGCTGACTGGGGCGTTGACTTTTCATCGCTGACGGAGGGAATAAACTATATCTCCGTGCGTGCGTCCGACAATATCGGACATGTCTCGCCTGTGGCGACAGATGTGTTTTATGTGAAGAAGGATGTCAGCATGCCGATAATAATTGATAACCAATCGGGGGATGATACCTGGCGACCTGCCGACCCCGGCGCAATATACGATGTGGATTTCTCTGACACTGGCAGTTCGCTGCTTAACAATGTGCAGTACACAGTATGGAATTCTTCGGGAATGGGTACGGGCACGGGAACGGAGTTGATAACATGGACGGACATCGCGGCTGGCATCAATGCGGCGTCCTACACCATTGACTGGAGTGTTGATTTTGCTTCGCTCACTGAAGGCACAAACTACATAAGCGTCCGCTGTTATGATAATGCGGGGAATCCATCATCTGCGGCGACAGATGTGTTTTATGTGAAGAAGGATGTTACCATACCCGCAGTAGTGGATAACCAGACGGGGGACGACACCTGGCGGATTGCCGATACAGGTGTTGTATACGATGTGGATTTTTCAGATTCGGGCGGTTCGCTGCTGGACAATGTGCAATACACTGTGTGGAGTTCTTCGGGAATGGGTGCGGGAACGGGAACGGAGATGATAACATGGACGGACATCGCAACCGGCATCAATGCGGCGTCCTACACCGCTGACTGGGGTGTTGATTTTGCTTCGCTCACTGGTGGAATTAACTATATAAGCGTCCGCGGTTATGATAATGCGGGGAATGTTTCATCTACGGCTACAGATGCCTTCTATGTGAAGAAAGACACCACCATTCCTTCCACTGTGGGGACAATTAACGATGGTTCCGGTGCGGACGAGGATTACACGACGGACACAAGCCAGTTATCGGCGAACTGGTCGGCTTCAGTGGATGCAGAAAGCGGTATTGTCCGCTACCTGTATGCGATCGGAACGACCGCAGGCGCAACAGATGTTGTAGATTGGACGGATAATGGAACGGCGACATATATTACCCATACAGGATTGTCATTGACACAAGCGCAGACATATTTCTTCACAATAATGTCTGAAAATGATGCAGGGCTGCAAAGCATACCAGCAAGTTCGGATGGACAGACCGTGGATACTTCTGCGCCCACTGCGCCCGCTGCGGTTAATGACGGCACAGGCGCTGATATAACTTACGCCGCTTCAGCAACTCAACTTTCTGCAAACTGGTCGTCATCGTCGGATCCAGAGAGCGGTATCGCGCGCTACTGGTATGCAATCGGCAGCACGGCGGGGGCGACTGATGTGGTGGACTGGACTGATAACGGAACAGCAACGGCGGTTACAAAAACAGGACTGACACTTACAAACGGGCAAACTTATTATTTCACGGTAAAGGCTGAAAACGGAGCAGGACTTCTGAACGGGGCGACCGATTCTGACGGACAGGAAGTGGAAACAACATCACCTCTCCCGATTTCTTATGTTTATGACGGCACGACTGTGGATATTGATTATTTAACAAATACCACTCAACTTTCTGCAAACTGGGCTGCATCTTCTGACCCGGAAAGCGGCGTTGTCCGCTACCTGTATGCAATAGGAACAAGTGCCGGTGCAACGGATGTGGTGGACTGGACGGATAACGGCACAGCAACAGGGGTTACAAAAACAGGTTTAAGCCTGACGGGAGGGCAAATCTATTATTTCACAGTGAAGTCCGAAAACGGCGCTGGTCTTGAAAGTGCGGAGAGTTCTTCCGATGGTCAGACAGTGGATTCTACAGAACCCGTTCAGGTATCTTTTGTATATGATGGCACAGGTGATGATATTGATAATATAACTTCCACAACCGAACTTTCTGCAAACTGGGCTGCATCTTCCGATCCGGAAAGCGGCGTTGTCCGCTACCTGTATGCAATAGGAACGGATGCCGGTGCAACGGATGTGGTGGACTGGACGGATAACGGCACAGCGACCGGTGTTGCCCAGACAGGATTGTCATTATC
>JBFMBQ010000008.1:0-4263 GCA_040755115.1 bacterium | reverse complement strand
TTCACCCTTTTCGCCCCTCGTTTAGGGGCGGTTCGCGAACCGCCCCTACTTCATCTGTGTCTATCTGTGTTCATCTGTGGTTCATTTTAATCGCCCGAAGGGCGCCAATTTAAATTCACTGAAAGTGAAATCTTGCAGGGGCAAGGCATGCCGCCGCCGATTACATCTGCGTAATCAGCGTTATCAGCGTCTAAAAATTAAATTTATCATGCCGATGGAAGACATAAAATACAATGCTGAACACTACCATTCCATAAGCAACCGCCCCCATCGGTGAAACCATATTCATAAGATACAAAACTGTTACAACCGCAGCACCGCCCGCCGCTACCCTCCCCGGCACACCTGTGAGAAAAAGAAAAACAAAAAGCACATCAAACACCGAAGCCTGTGAAGTTATCTGGGCGATCTCGTCAAAGGGTCGCATCTCAATAAGACTCAAAATCCATGTGCCCGCGAACCACAAATAGAGCCACAATGCGAAGAAGGCGGCGAATTTAATTTCCCACCGCCGCAAAAATGCACGGTAAATCATAGGGGAAAGGTCAACGAAAGCCTCAACGGTTTTCAGCGGCAGAGCGTGGAATCGCCAGACGGCAACGAAAGCGAAGCCCGCCGCGGTTGCAACACGCAGGCACGCGCTTTCATATAAACTCACAAACGAAAGCACATTGTATGGAAAGTGCAGGAAATCTGCGAGGAAAGGCTTCGTGGCAAGCAGTGCGAGCGCGGCGATGAAAAAAAGCGATGAGAGTGTGATAAGGTGTGAGAACGATTTTTTTCTGTCCGGAGCAGCAGGGATGGTTTTGCCGTCCTTCAGGTATTGTCTGCACGCCTCAAGGGCGAGTCCGGGTCGGCGCGCCTCGGTGAACAATCCGATGCGGCAGCCGCTGAAGATCATCGTACCTAACACAACGCCCGCACATCGGGCATCCTCCAGCAGCGGAAGAATTTTGGTGTCAAACGCAGCGCGCCGCCCATCTCGCGCGCTTCGTGAATCCATCCCCATACTGCTGTCAATGTGATCTATTGCCAGAATGAATGACTCCGTGTTTCCCGCTAAATCATCCATAACTTCTTCTGGTCTCGTTATTCCAGGCAGCACCACCAAATTTTGAACCTTGAACCTTGAACTTTGAACTCGGAACTCGCAACTCGCAACTCCTGTATTGATGTCGTCTTCCAGCACAACCTTGCCTTGCAGGTCAGGCTTGTTCAGAATCGCGCTTATCTTTTCTACGGTTGAGCGTGAAAGATTGCGATTGCCTCCGCGAATATACCAAAAAAGAAAACTCGGATGGTCTGCTGCGCCGAGCAGCCATCCCGTCAGATGTTCAAAATCTGCATCGGCAGGTCTTGCACCCAGAACTTCGGAAAGTGCGATTTCGCCCGCCACGAATATGCCTTCACCGTCGGCGGCATCAAGTAATTCATCCGTCGGCGGCATTAAAGTTACCCACACCATGTTGAAGCCGGCGTCCTTCAGTGCGCGTATATCCCGCTGCACCGCCCACTGCGGCACCGATGCGCCATAAGGCGGTAGAAAATTCACCCACTTCACGCCGACCAGTTTTCGCATACTGGCATCACGGTCATTCTTAAATGAAGTGTGATCACTATTTATGAAAATTTCGTCCCGCACCTCAATACGCACAGCCCCATAAAGCCCCTTCGCATAAGCCGAACCTGTCCTGGTCGGGTTCAGCGCAGACCCCGTCCTTTGGGCATCTGTGATTTCCACCCGTAGTTCAAACGAGGATTTACCCTTTATCAATTCTGTTATTTCAATCTCGGAAGGGGCGAAACCGTAATGAAATGCGCCGGCGAATTTGCCGTCTATGAACACCCGAAACGAGCCGCCGACACCGCCGAAGCACAGAAAGACTTTCTTTTTCTCATCGTGCCGCCCCCAAACTTGTTTGGGGGTGCCCTCCCCGCCTGCTAAATCTACTCTCCTGCGGTAAATATGCTTTCGGGGTTTCCAGGCGATGCCCGGCACACCGCACAGGTCTGCCGGCACACGCACTGGATGCCAGCGGCGGCTTAATCCTGTTTTGTATTCCCACAAACCTGATAAATCTATTATGTTTTGTTCTGTCGGCATCTTCTGCGGCGGCGATTTTAATTCGGCGAGCAGACTCGCATCAACCGGCGGTGCAAGCAGTGTTAAGATAAGTATGTAAGCAAGCAGCGGAATAGAGAGTGCCGCCAGCCACCAGTAAGAATAAAATATTGCGCCCCAGATGCAGATTATAAGTATCGTGATTGTGATCTTTCTCATCCGAATGGCCATATTATTGACTATTCAGGATACAGGATTCAAGATACAGGGGATGTTGAAACAGAGAAAGCAAGTGAATTTGATAAACCTGGTTTTGCAAAAAAATTTCACCGCAGAGACGCAGAGTTCGCAGAATAGGGGCGCACTGCCGTGCGCCCCTACTACTTCTGTGTCTATCTGTGTCCATCTGTGGTTCCATTTCCATGTCTTTTTCAACATCACCCACACACTACGCACATCCCACTTTATGAGTTATAATTCCGTAAAAAGTGCAGGGTATATAAAATGGATGCACGCCAGAAAGTGATCATCGCACTGGACGACCCGCTCTACGATCAGGCGGTGCGGATTGTGAGTTTGCTCGGTGATGATGTCTCATTTTACAAGGTCGGCGCCGGGCTGTATGCCTCGGCGGGAGAAAAGATTTTGAGTTTTTTGAAAGACGCCGGCAAGAAGATTTTTCTTGATATGAAATTTCACGACATACCGAGCGCGGTAGCGGCGGCTGGCAGGGCGATGGTCGTGCGCGGCGTGGATATGTTCACGGTTCATACAGGCGGCGGCGTGGAAATGATGTCGGCGTGCAGGCGCGCGGTCAGCGAGGCGGCATCGGCGGCAGGAAGCGAGCCGCCGAAGATACTCGGCGTTACAATTCTCACGAGCATCAGCGAGCGCATCCTGCGCGAAGAACTCCTGAGCGACATCCCCATCCCGCGCCTCGTCGTGCATCTTGCGGAGACAGCAAAGAAAGCCGGCGTTGATGGCGTTGTCGCCTCGCCGCTTGAACTCTCACTCCTGAGAAAATATCATCCCGAAAACTTCATCATCGTAACCCCAGGCATCCGCCCCGCAGGAACAGACAAACACGAACAGAAGCGCACACTCACACCCGCCGAAGCCATCCACCGCGGCGCAAGTTACATCGTTGTCGGCAGGGCGGTAACAGACGCGCCAGAACCTGCGGAGGCGTTGCAGAGGATTTATGAAGAGATTGAAATAATATAATTAAATATGAGAAAATTGATACAATCTTAAAATATGAAAAAGATAGTATACAAAACCACAAATAATTGTAGCGATATGGAAAAGATGTTTCTCGCTGAAAAACGCGCAGAATATGGACAAAAGAAATTCTCAACCTTTCATTATAATCCAGATAAAAAGATAAAAATTATTCAAGGTGATGCGTTAATCATCTTAAAGAAAATTCAGGATAATTGTATTGACATGATTTTTGCTGATCCTCCCTACTTCGGAAACCAATCAGGGTTGATTATAAAACGAAATGATGGTCACGCTGATACCTTTGACACACGAAAGGCTCAGTGGGCATATTCTAAATCTCTTAATTTTCAATTTGAATTCCATTATACATGGCTAAAAGAGGCGCAACGGATACTTAAAGACGGTTCTACAATTTGGGTAACAGGAACTTATCACAGCATTGGGGTAATAAATGTAGTCCTTCAGGATTTGGGATTTAAGATACTCAATGATATAATCCTGCACAAAAGAAATGCGCCTCCGAATTTCAAGGGTTCATGCTTCAGGGCTGTTACAGAAACAATGCTTTGGGCAAAGAAGAATCCGAACGGTAAGACAAAATTTAATTATCGTTTCATGAAGGAACTAAACGATGGGGTTCAGATGAAAAATATATGGGATTATTGGGCAGAGAAAAACCCTTTTCGCCATCCTGCCACAAAACAACCAATTGTTTTAGAATATGCGATTTTGGCTGGAAGTGACGAGGGTGATCTGGTTCTTGATCCCTTCGCTGGTTCCGGCACAACTGGTTTTGTTGCTCACGGACTTAACAGAAAATGCGTTATGATAGAGATAGACCTGAACTATTGTCAACTCATTAAAGATCGAATGGAAGGGAAATATGGAGAATTCAGAAGAAAGACAAAAACTAAAAGAGAAGTTTAGAAATAAACTTATTAAGTATGTTGACTCATTTAATGAAGCAGTCTCCACCG
>JBFMBQ010000007.1:0-10085 GCA_040755115.1 bacterium | reverse complement strand
CGCAACTACAGAAGTTCTACAACAAATACCGCGATAAACTGAAATTTGAGATGCTCGGCATCTCAAATGCCGAAAAAGAGGAACACGAAGACGCAATATCGGGATTCGCGAGGGACAACTTTATAACCTTCCCCCTGATTGTAACCAAAAACGATGTCCTTCAGAAAGCCTATCAAGTCCATAGCGTTCCTTCCATTTTCATAATAAGCAAGGGCGGTGTGGTGGAGGAATTCCTGTCCGGCGAGATGGCTGAAACAGAGGAGATTCTTCTGTCTGTTTTTAAGACTTACGACAATCTGAAAACGAATAAGAAATAGGGAATAAGCATTGATGTTAAAGTTCAGCAGCAGTGTAGTAAAAAAATACTAAAAGCGTTAAAATAAGGAGAGAGGAAAAAGTAATGAGGGTGTTCAAGATCGTATTTTACCGTTCTGAAAAGGGAGAACTTACAAAGTTCAAAGAATTTTACAGGGAGGCGGAGGCACTGTCCGATCTTCTTGAGAATCCGCCGTTTGAGTTTTACGATGCGATGAAGAAACTTTTTCCGCTGCATGGGTGGGCGGAAGTGGATGATGAACAATCAACCGTATTTGTAATATTCACAGGCAGGAAGGGGCGCACAGGGAGGGCGAGACGGGACGCGGAGAAAGTTGAATTCAGAAACTGGCTGAAAAAGGCGAAGCCGTCTGATTTCGGTTTCTGATCCACGAAGGAGAGAAGTCAAAATTTCAAAGTTCAAATTCTAAAGAAATCATTTGACATTTGGACTTTGACATTCATTTGACATTTAGTATCTTAACAGTCAAATCTTGTGCAAAATGGCAAAGAAATTTATTAACCGCAGAGACGCAGAGGGCACAGAGGAAAACACAGTGAAAATTTTTTGCGCCTTCGGCGCAAAAAAGATTTCTTTCTCCGTGTCTCCGTGCCTCTGTGGTTTCATTATTTTATTCTTTTTTGGTTCTGGCTCGTCCATGTTAGGTTTTGACATTTGAAATTGATCATAAATAGTATTGACACAGGCTGAAATTTTTTTATAATTGATAGGAAATGAGCCGAAGTGGTGGAATTGGCAGACACGCCAGCTTGAGGTGCTGGTGAGGGTTATTTCCTCGTGTCGGTTCAAGTCCGGCCTTCGGCAGTTGAGAGAAAAAGATAATAAGAAAAGTCAATTTTTTTTAAACATACTTTGTTAAATAATTCACAATAGGTGTAAAAATGGCAGCAAAGAAAAAACATAAATTTCCAAAAACAACTGTAGAGCGACTTTCGTATTACTTCCGCACGCTTGAGGGTCTCGCCAAGCGCGGCATTGATACGGTGTCTTCGGAAGTACTCGGGAGCAAACTCAACATCAAATCTTCACAAATCCGCAAGGACCTTTCTTATTTCGGCGACTTCGGCAAGCGCGGCATGGGCTACGATGTGAAATATCTGCTCAAAGAACTGCGCTACATACTCGGGCTTGACCGCAGATGGTCTGTCATCGTTGTCGGCATGGGCAACCTGGGCACTGCTATTGCGCAGTATCCGGGACTTGAAAAACGCGGCTTTCAGGTGGTCGGTTTCTTTGACAACTCCAGGACCAAGATTGGTCAGGAGGTCAACGGCATACCGATCCGTTCAATGGACGAACTCCCCGATTTTGTGAAAGAAAATACTGTTGAGATCGCTCTGATTACCGTCCCTGCCGCCAGTGCCCAGCCGGTGTGTAATAAATTATGCAAGGCTGGCATAAAAGCCATACTCAATTTTGCGCCCACACCGCTGACGGTGGATGAAAATGTCAAACACCTCTCTGTTGATCTCACCACCAAACTTGAGGTTCTCACCTACTACATGAGTTTCTCAAAAGATAAACTCTGGAAGATCTTTGCTTGAAACTTATATACTCCGCTTTTTGTAAAAGTTTAAACAGTTTAAGCCGTTCAGGCAGTTTAAAAAGATTTTTTGCGTTGTAATCAAGATTATATTCCCCTGTCGGCGATAGGAGACAATCCACAAATTACGCAGATGAAAGGGCGCACAGCCGTGCGCTTTTTTGGGCGACCTGCCGGTCGTTTTTAGGCGCACAGCCGTGCGCCCCTACATAAATGTTGGGAAAGTGGAAAACGAGAGAAAATTACTATAGCATTTAATTGTGAATAACGGCAAACGATATGCTGTTTTTCTTTTGTCTTTTCTGACTCTCCTTTTCTGCATCAAGTGCGGCGATATTTCCAGACTGGATTCTTATCTTCAGGGAAACGATGGAAATCAGCAAAATGCGACCTATCGCATCGTTGATGTGCAGGTTGAAAACCACATCACCTATCGGCTGGCGCATCCCCAATATCCGCACTGGACGGGCGATTTGTGGCCCAGCGCATGGGGCGACGACGACCGCTTGTATACTGCCAACGGTGACGGAATCGCCTTCGGCAACCGATTGCTGGGCTGCGACATCGTCTTCAGCATTGTGGACGGCTCACCGCTCGACATGGTGGGCTATACGCCCCCGGACGCCTACAGGGAGGTCATCGCCGGCTTATGGGGACCGGATGAAAATACGCTGACACGCAAGCCGACGGGCATGGTCTGTGTGGACGGCGACATCTATCTTTTCTTCCAGAACCTCCGGGACGATTTCGGCGACGCCCCCCACGCCTCCATTTCCGTAACACACGACAAAGGCTTGACCTGGGAATACGAGACTTCCCAGCCAATGTTCACCGATCATGTATTCACAACGGGCTTCTTTCTTGACTATGGAAAGTGCCAGGAGCACGCGGTAGACGACTACATTTATGTCTACGGGCTTGACTATAATTGGCGCTTCACAGACACCTTTGCCCAGACGAAAATGTATCTCGCGAGGGTACCGCGCGACCGCATCATGGAACGCAGCGCATGGGAATTTTTCACCGGACTGGATAACGGAACTCCCGAATGGTCGCCGGAAATTGAGGACAAGGTTACCGTAATTGAGGACGAAACCAAATACGCCTGCGGCGGGAAAAGCGGCATCTGTCAAGGCAGCGTCGTCTACATACCGCAACTGAAACGCTACCTCTACAGCACAAGGTCAAAATGCTCCTGGATGTTCTGGGAGGCGGAGCAGCCGTGGGGTCCGTGGACGAGGGTCGCCGTCGTGGATTGGAAAGGCGAGTGGACTGAGGAATATCACGCCGGCTACAACGCGATGATATTTACGAAATATCTGGATGCAGACGGGCGCGGCGGCTGGATAGTATCTTCCCTTTCAAGCAGCACATTTGACGGAAAATACTACAACATGGGTTTCAGAAGATTTACGCTGGAGGTTGAAAAGTTATAAAACCCTGACATGGCAAAGCCAGAAACAAACAGGGCAATAGCAGCCAGTAACCAGTAGCCAGGGAAATAGTATGTTGTAGGCAGTTAAGTTATGATAAAAAACGTATTTTCGTATAACAAAATGAATTGATAAGACGGCAATTTATAAATATAATTGCTGGATGTATCTCTCAGATCAAACATTCTTCTGGTTTTTCAGTACTCTTGCCCAGTCTGATGTTGCCTTGATAGCATTTTTGGCTTTGATATATTTTCATGCGTCACAAAATATTGAAAAAAAACAAAACAATTTCCTTGATCAATTAGGAGGTAGGTTCTCATTTTTTATTGATTTTAGCGTTGCTGCTTCTCATACAACTTTAGGTCTTTCTCTTGCAAGATATAAATTATCAGAAATAGACAAAACGAGAATTGTTAATGAAAAAGAAAGAATTATAAAAAACCTGAGCCAAATAATTAATCCCCAAAGTAGTCAACATTTAATAAAAAAAGAAAGAAGAGAAGAATTTTACAGCAAATTTAAATCATTCGATGAATTAATTGACCTTGTTGGAAAAGATGAAAACAATATCTTTCCTGTTGATTATTTCGACAACGAGAAAAATAGAGATAGTTTCATTCACTCATGGAGAGATCTGAAAGAAAGGATTAGAAACTTACAAAATTTTGAATTGTTGTATAACGAAGAAAAAAATCTAAAAACTCCTTTCAAATGGATTTGTTATCTCGCCCTCTCTCAATTTTTCATTTCTATATTTGGAATAATATTTGTAGATAGTACCTGGTGCTTCATGCCTAATATTTTTATTGATGTAATCTTGAAGATTCTTTTTTATGGAGATATTATTTTGCTCTTTTTTCTGGTATGGTTCTCATTTTCCTTTTTCAGAAGATTAATAAAATCAATTTTTATACTATAATATTTTTTCATCTTACCCTACAGTTAATTTTCGAACTTTCAACGACACATATTTCATAAAGACAGAATTATCGGGGATGAATTTTCGTGATGTTTGATTTGAAATCGCACATTAATGAAAATCAAGGGATAAATTTGGAGTGCGGTGGCACGACACCGCTTTTCCCTGCTTACCACAAGCAGGGACATAGTTATACGGCGACATGTCGCCGTAAATGAAAGCGACATCGTGATGTCGCACTCCAAAGGCGGGATTTTGATTGGACAGCAATGAGTTTCCATAATAAATAGATACCAAAAAAATGTAGGGGCGGTTCGCGCACCGCCCTACAGCCCGCTTGTCAAAAACGCACAAGTTCAGATATAATCCACCTGAATTTGCTAATTCCAAAATTTTAAGAAGAAGTATCTGCGCCAAAATCTACAGACATAAAGGGGCAGCCATGCGAAAAAAATATCTTGTTTTATCACTGTTAGCAATCATCGTTCTGTGCCTGCCTGTATGCGCAGAATACACGCCCGAAAGGCAAATACAGTGGGACCCAGCCGTCCACAGGGAAACTCTCGGCAACGGTCTCAAGATTTTCCTCCACGAAAACCACCGCCCTGAAAAAAGATTGGAACTCCGCCTCGTTGTCAAAGCCGGCGCTCTTTACGAAGAGGACGGCACAGAGGGCATCGCCCATTTCCTTGAACACATGGCGTTCAACGGCACGAAACACTTCAAAGCCGGCGAACTGGACAAGTACTTTGAATCTGTCGGCGTAGAATACGGCGGCGACAACAATGCCTTCACATCACACGACCAGACGACCTACCTTCTCACCCTGCCCTGCGATGACCTTGAGGTCGTCCGCAAGGGACTCACTGCAATCTCCGATTATATGGCAGGCATATTGTTTGAACCTGAAGAGGTTGAAAAAGAACGCGGCGTAATCCTTGAGGAACTGCGGTTGCAGGAGGGTTTATACAAGCGTCTTGCGCAGCAGGCGATCAAGATCGCAGCCGAAGGGACGCGCTGGGACTCGCCGCGCCTGTTCGTTGTCGGCTCCAAAGGATCCGTCTCATCCATCAAAAGAGAGGACTTCCTCAAATTCTATAAGCACTGGTATCGTCCTGACCGCATGGCGCTCATTTTGGTGGGCGACCTCCCCGTAGAAACCATGCGAAAACTCGTGAAGGAAATCATTGAACCCCTCCCCGCTGCTGAAGGCGAACCGGAGTTTCCCGAATATCTTTTCCCCGACCACGATGAAATATACACGGGCGTCATCAGCGACAGGGAAATGCCCATCGGCGGCGGCGCATTCGTCTTCACGCGTCCGAAAAAGAAAATCATCACGGAAGCAGATTTCCGCGGTTCACTTATAGACGGAATCATCTACACAGCGCTCAACAACCGATTGCGTGAACTCAAGGAGACGCAGGAACCGCCGTTCCTTGAAGCGGGCATAAGCGAGTATGCAGTTGTGCCGTGGTTTGAACTGCGTTTCGGCTTCGCCGCATCCATGAAAATGAAAGGCGAAAAGCGCGCCGTGCAGTCTGTAATACGCGAAATGGAACGCGCCCGCCAGCACGGATTCCTGGAGAGCGAAATCCGCGAAGAACTGCTGGATATGGAAGAATCAGCGCGCCGTGCGGTGAAAGAAAAGGATAAAACTTTTTCCTCTAACTTTGCCTACGAGTATGCCGACGCCTTTATGGAAAACTCTGTTTCCACCTCTGAAGAAGAATATTATCGTCTTATCAAGGAGATCGCGCCCACGATCACGCCAGCCGATGCTAAAGCAAATACAAAGGCACTTTTAGCGCCCGTGAACATGAGCATAGGACTCGCCCTCCCCGACTGGCAGAAAAAGATGTATAAGAAAGAAGACCTCAAGACCTGGTATGATGAGGTATCAGCCGAAAAAATCCCCGCTTATTCCCGACAGGAACTTACAAGGGCGACAGATTACTCAAAGTTAATGCCCGCAAAGGTAGTTGAGCGCGGCGAACTGAATAAGGTCGGCGCCGTCCGCGTGCAGTTTGAGAACGGGCTGACGCTTTACCTCAAAAAAACAGATTTTCAGGAAGATGAGATCAACATCAGTTCCTATAACCCATTCCGTGCCGGATGGGAGGAATCGTGGCGAACCTTCGGCATCACGAGTATGATGGGGTCGTTGTGGAACCGCGGCGGCACCGAGGAGTTCAAGGACACCGAAATCACCCGTCTCCAGAAAGGCAAGGGGTTCGGCATCACCGCCGGCATGTCCTTCGGTGGGTGGAGCATCTCACGCGACCTTGAGGAAGCCTTCACCTGGATTTACGATTACATGACGGCACCGGGCTTTCGCGAAGAGCCGTTCAAAATCATCAAGGAAGAACGCAGGACCGAAATCAAAAACAGCAAACTTGATCAGGATTACGCCTTTGGGCGCGCCGTCAGTGAAATCCTCTGTCCAGGCAGCACCTCTGCTCTGCACATTGATGATGAAAACTATTATGATCAATTCACCGCGCCGCAGATCAGAGAGTGGTGGAAACAGGTCTTTCATCCAGCGACGATGCAGTTCACTATCGTCGGCAATATAGACATAGACAAAACTATTGACCTCGCCGCACGCTACCTCGGGAATCTCCCCGGAGGCGAAGTGCCTGATCCACCCGCTCTGCTCGCTCACTGCACTTTCCCGACCGGCTATACACGCCGCGAAATCTACCGCGGAATGGAAGACAAAACACGCGTTGACATTTACCTGCCCGGTCCGCGCTGGGATGCTGAGGAATTTCCTGCGCTCGGTATGGCGCTGAGAATCTTTGAAGTCCGCCTGCGCGACAAAATCCGCGAGGCGCTCGGTGGGACATATTACTCTTATATCTATAACACCTCAGATGCATATATTAAGGGCAAGGATTACATCGTCATCGGGTTTGCAACCGACCCTGACCGTGTCAAAGAACTCACAGATGCTATGGATGCGCTCATCGCCGAATTCCTGAAAGAAGTCCCCACACAAGATGAACTTGACTCCGCCCGCGAAGTCCTTGCCAAAGACTGGGAAGAAAAGTTGAAGGAAAACTATTTCTGGGTCGGCGTTCTTAACGGCGCAGAATACCGTCCGATACCGCTCGCATGGGAATTTGACATCCACGAAAAGATGATGGCTGTAACGACGGAACAAATCCTTGCCGCCGCCAAAAAATGGCTCACACCGCCTACTGACAGGATTGAAATCATTGCCTACAAAGAACGCAAGCCTGTTGAGCAGCCCGCCGAGGAAACGGAAGAATAATTTCATTGGAATTAAAATCATTCTTACAGAATTCTGTTTCGCCTTCGGCGAATCGGGAAAAACCCTTTTTGAAAAAGGGGTTATTTCCCGAACCCTTTTCCCAAAAACTTTATCAACTTTTGGGTGAACAGTTTCATCGGTAGTATGAATAATCCGGGTCTCATAAACCTTCGGTTCTGGAAAACCGACAAAAAATCCGATAGAATTTTCATTGTGGACAATACAAAAGCAATAAAAAGTGTTGCATTATGTAGGGGCGCACGGCCGTGCGCCCCTACGGAATCCGAAAAATCCGTGTCAATCCGTGATAGTGTTATGTATCAGACAAAACTTTACAATGGAAACACCCACAAACAAGTTTGGGGGTGCCACACAGTTAATGTAACCTAAATTGAGCGATC
Source organism: bacterium (assembly GCA_040755115.1). Classification (GTDB taxonomy): domain Bacteria; phylum UBP15; class UBA6099; order UBA6099; family JBFMBQ01; genus JBFMBQ01. Next base: position 2,172 of record JBFMBQ010000007.1, on the reverse strand, counting down.
CTATCTATGATATTGTTTTCTCAAATGGGTGATCAACTTGGAGTGCGACATCACGATGTCGCTTTCATTTACGGCGACATGTCGCCGTATTACAAAGCGGTGTCGTGCCACCGCACTCCAAAATTACTCATTTTTGACAAATCGCTCAATTCAGGTGTAATTTTCTGTTTTATCCGATTTGCGGTTGTTATATTTGTTCTTTTTCATTTCTTTAATGTTGTTACCACCGCAGAGACCGATGTTTTCATCGTCCGCTCGCACTCCTATCTGAAGCCTGAAGATTACCAGCTGCTGCTGCAAAAACTGAAAGACGAGGGCTATCATCCTTTCGTCCGCGAGGAAAAGACAGGTGATGAGAAATTCTTTTATCTTGAACTCGGCACTTTCGCTGAGGTTAAGACTGCGCTGCCGCTCGTGATGGAACTGCGCAGCAAGGGATATGCCTTTTTCATATATACTGCTACTGGTGAAGCGCAGGGAGGCGAGGCGATATTGTCTCCGCTCGCTGCCGAAAAAATATTTCCCGCCGCCGGCGCCAATGCAGATCACCTTGGGATGCTTACAGATATCGCCCGAGGGCGCGCGCCCGCTGCGCCTGTGGAAGTTGCGATTAAATCAAGAATGCCCGCGCGCATCACGCCGCCTGTCGCGCCCGGTGCGGCGGTGAAATCGGTCCTGCCGTCTGCCGAATCACCTGTGCGCGAGCGATTGAGGGAGTTCGCCTGGGATATGCGTGAGAATGGTTATTCTGTGTATGTGGAGGGCGAGAGCATAGTTTTTCCCGAAGGGATTCTTTTGGGTATGTTTGACAACCGTGAGGATGCCGATGACCTGGCTGATGAAATCGGGTCTTATGGGTATAAAGTTCACATCGTTACGGAAACGGATGACGGAGAGCGATATTTTGTATATGTGGAGCAGGAAAGTTCCCAGCCGCAGTTATCAGAGGGGGCAGGAGAAAAAGAGGGGGCTGCGCCCACAGAGGGCGATGCGCTGGATTACCTGCTTAAGAAGATGAGAAAATACTGATGCGGACATTAAGAGAGCATTTCGGGGCGGTAAGGGCAGCGGATTTAAAAGCGGTAGTGGGCTTTGACGGTTTTATAGATGAAATCATACATGTCGTAGAGAAGCGGGAGAATTTCAACGAGTTTGACCGGATGATGACGATCAGCGATTTCGCGCGGCGGATTGAGAGCGCAGCGGGAAAAAGCGCAAACATAGAATTCGTCAGCATCAAGAGCAAAATAGGCGGGAACGGTCCGATCATGGCGGAAGCACTGGCTCAACTCGGGACGGGTATTACCTATATTGGAAATTTGGGCATACCGGAAATTCATCCTGTTTTTTATCCACTCGCCGCCAGGGCAAGCGTTATCTCGCTCGCAGAACCGGCGCACACCGATGCCATTGAATTCAGCGACGGCAAGATCATGTTCGGCAAAATGGAAGTTCTGCGCACTGTTGCATGGGAGCGGATCGTTGAAATAATCCCGCTGCCGCGTCTGATTGAAATTATTTCCGATGCAAAACTGCTTGCGATGGTGAACTGGACGATGGCGCCGGGGATGACGGATATATGGCGTCATCTGCTGAAGGAAGTGTGCCCGCTTCTTTCATCGGGGCGGGAGCGGTTTGCCTTTTTTGACCTTGCCGATCCAGAAAAGCGGTATATAGAGGATCTACAAGATGCTCTTCGGCTGATCGGGCGGTTTTCCGACACGCACAAGGTGATTTTCGGCTTGAACGAGCGTGAGGGGGTGCAGGTTGCTAATGCCCTGAACGCCCCGAAAGATTTACTTTCTGTGCAATCCGCAATTCCCAGTTCCCAATCCGCAATCCCCAATTCACATCATATTTCGGAGGCATTGAGCAAATTCATAGCCTCCGAACTCGGAGTGTATGCCGTTGTGATTCACCCCGTTGATTGCGCATCGGCAACGGTTGACGGGCGCACTTATACGCAGACGGGACCATATACCGACTCGCCCGTAATCACCACCGGCGCGGGCGACCATTTCAACGCGGGCTTCTGCCTCGGGCTGATCACCGGGCTTGACCCGCAGGTATCCCTGCTGCTCGGCGTCAACTGTTCCGGATATTATGTGCGCACGGGGGGTTCGCCCGACATATCGTCGCTGCTGAACTTCATTGATTCCGGAGAAATAGATT
>JBFMBQ010000006.1:0-7372 GCA_040755115.1 bacterium | reverse complement strand
TAACAGAATGGAGATGCAATTTAACTCCGTATAAATACGATTCCGCCCTTATGTTCAGGCATAGGGATGACTACTATGTTATCGCCCGAAGAAATGTTGCAGGGGCTTTTAACAGAAATGCCGGTTATCTGCCCGAATTCATCAGGGCAAAATGGTATCTGGTGAGATACTCGCTGACACGCAAAAGAACGACTCTTTATAAACTTGACAGGGAAAAACTTGAACTGAACCCGATTTTTGATTTCCCGTCAAAAGGAGACACCGCCTACGCCGCCATCGCTGAAATAAACGAAAACGAATATTTAGTCCTCAATTACAGTTCAGACATTGATGGATACGATTGGAACTGGTTAGTCGGGCAGTTGGTCGGGAGCAACATCTATTCAAGTGTGTTGAAATTTAAATGATTATTATATGTATGAGTGCCTTCGCGCCCCTTTGTTTTCGGCGCGATACGGAGATCGCGCCCTACAGCGGTTCACATACCTAAAATGTTACGATTCTTATTATTTTCGGTTTGAAAACAGGGTGTCAAGGAGAAGTGCTGAAAAAGCGGCTATGAGAAAAATGGGGAGGAGCGGTGTAAATTCCCGCTTGAAAACGGCGTCGGCAAGGTGTCCGCGCCACAGTGTCCCTTTGATTTTTATTATCCTGAACGGAAGACCCGAAAACTTTTTTGCCAGCGCCTTTTGTGAAATCGCATCCAGATCGCCTTCATCCTGATCAATATTTATCGTGATAACATCCAGCGGGGGCTTTGAATCGCCCTGCTCAACAGCATACACGCCGGGGGGCAGCGGTGTTGCGCCAGGAAGGGTGAATATCTTACTGGAGGCTGGCGATGAATATATGGAGAAGGACTTGTTGCTGCGTAGGTTGCGTATGCGCAATTGTTTTTCGTCTATACGCTCCTGAAATGCTATTCTCACTTCCTGTCCGTAGATGAAATCCCTGGGCGGCTCGTCCTGCCTGCCGCTTGCGTATTTGCATGCGCGCAGCAGCCACGGGACGAAGATCGGCTGCAAGGCGAAATTCGTCCGGTAGGGAGAAAGCCCGGATGCCAGCAGCATCACCGCTCCCTGCCCTATACGGTGCTCAACAAGCACGGGGCGATTCTCCGCAATTGACATCAGGACCTTGACTTCGGGTGCGCCGACTTTTAACCTCGCGCCGGCGGCGAACCTCATGTCAAGCACATCGGAAGTTTTAATCTCTGCCGAAGAAAAAAACGGGTGCTGAAGGTCTATAGTTTCAACAGGTTGATAGTAAAGTTGGGTTTTCTTTCCTTTGCGTTCAGGTTCAATCTGCTGCGGCATAAGATGTATTTTGCCTGCAAAGAGCACCTCAGCGATCATTTTGTTGATGGTATTATCATCGCCTGCGAAAATCAGCAGCCCGCCGCCGTTAGATGTAAAATCGTGCAACTGCTTCATGTCTTTCAGTGTTAATGGAGTGCCCGAAGTCAGGATTGCCATGTTGAAATTCTTGAGCGCAAATTGGTGTAATTCCGAAGGGGCGAAGACTTCGGCATTTATTGACTGAAATCCTGCGCCGGCATTGGCAGCGGCGCGGAAGGCGCGGATGAGATAGAAGGCGTCGGCGGCAGGGTTTTCAAGGTCTTCTTTGCTGGCTAACAGTGCAACCCTCTGGGGGCTGCCGACTGTGAAGCGGAAAAACCAGTGGTTGTCGGTCTCAAGTGAATCCGGGGTAAGGCTGATTGAGCCGAACTGGACGCCGGGTGCGGGGAAGGAGAGATGGAAACAGGAAGTGGTTTTTCCGCCGGGCTTGATCTGCACGGATCGTTCACCGCGTTTTTCCGAGCCGAGCGTCAGCGAGGTGGCAAGGGTCTGTTTTTGCGCGCTGCCGCGCACATCAAAGCAGAGGGGCACGGACTCGCCTTCAAGCGGGCTGATGGGCAGCGGAGAGGGACCGAGGGCGAGATTATCCCGCTTTGCGCCGCCTGAGGCATCAACGATAACGAGGGAGAGTGGGAAATCCGGCTGCGGCAGCGGCGGGAAATTGAAGGCGCGGCGCTGGAGGTCGGAGATGATCACAAGTTTGCGTTCCGGTGCGGACGAGCGTGCGAGGATGCGGATCGCCCTGCTTGTTTGTGTGCGCAGGTTGCCGCCGCAGAAATCCGGCGCGCTCTTGCGAACGAGCGCAATTATGTCGTCAATTGAAGAAGCCGCAGAAGAAAAGTGCCCGCCGCGCTTCTGACCGCATGCGAAAGACAGGTAAATCTCTTCCTTGTCGGATGTGTTCTGAAGGATTTCCTTCGCCGCTTCTTTGATCTTGTCATAAGTGCTGACGCTGCGTGTGTGCCAGCGCGTGCTCAAAGAGTTATCAATAATCAGATAAAGAGCGGACATTGATCTGCTTTCGCCTGCGCCCCACAGTTTGCCCCTGACCAGAGGCATGGCGAAAATCAGTGTGAGGAAAGCCACGCCGAGGATGCGGCACAGGAGAATCAACAGATGATGCAGTGTGAAAGTGGGGAGCGTTCTGCGGCGCGACCTGCGCAGCAGCAGGAGCGACGGAAATGGTATGTCAGTGAACCTCTGCCTTGTGAAAAAATGAAGTATGAGCGGGACAGCGATCAGCGACAGACCGAAGAGGAATAAAGGTTGAAGGAAATGGAGCATTTAGTATTTTATTATCAAAACTTATTCGCAAAATGGCAAGAAAATTATTAACCGCAGAGTTACAGAGAACGCAGAGGAAAAACACAGAGAAATATTCTTTGCGCTTTCAGCACAAAAATCTTTCCTTCTTTGCGTCCTCCGCGTCTCTGCGGTTTCATTTCTTATTTTGGGTTCGTGCTACGCCAGATTGGAGTTCACCTGCTGAAAATGGAGCCAGTTTTATTGATCTGTTTCCTGAATGCTTCCCCTACTGTGTAGCGTTTTCCTGATTTGCTTGTGAACATTTTTTTTTGTGAGAACAGGGGCCAGATATAAAAGACGAGAGCGACGAGAAAGATCAGGAGGAGGAGTAAGATGACTAATATTGTAATGTTTCTTGCCAGATGCCCTTTTCTATTATACATCGGGCGTTTAACGGCTCTCCGTTTGCGTGCTGACATTATGGTTCTCTCATTTATAATTATCTTATAGGGGCTTGGCGCAGCAGCGGAATTTTTTCTTTGACTGCCCGCAGCCCGGATAATAACAGCGCATACATAAAGGATGCCCGCCAATGCAGGAACACGACCCTGCATCCCTGTCAATCACGCCTTCCTCTTCCTGCCACTCAAATCCCCACTCATAAAAGTTGTCAAACTCCTCCACCGCTTCAACCTCGCATTCAATCGTTCCCTTATCCACGGTTTCCTTTGTGCACTTGTCAGCCGCCTTCGTCGCTGCACAGGCTCTCCTCAATTCAGACTTCATGCACAGTTCCCTGCCCATAGAGGCGCAATACTCAACCGCCTCTTCCCACAAAATGCGTCCCTGATCGGATGGCTGTTTGTCAATGCAGAAGGCTTCCACGCTCTCGGTCTGCTCCTGAAATTTTTCGGGCGCTGTCTCCGATACCCCCTTCTGCAAATAGGAAAAGTCGCCGCCAGAATAAAATATCATTCCATCAGGACAGATTTCTTTCGCTGCCGCATCCTTCTCCGCATCTCCTTTCGCCAGGAGTTCAGGATAGAACCTGACCCGAAAGCCGCGCTGAAATTCTTTATCCGTCGTCTGCGGTTCACCGATACTCAACTGCTTTCTTACTTCTACGATTCGGAGCGTGCCGGCGAAATTTTCTTCAGTTTCTAATAGTTTGCCTTCCATATCCGTGATCGGTTCAAGTTCGTACACCTGCATAACAGTCCCAACAACCACTCCGTGCATTTTGCCGCGGTCAACATAAATTTTTCCGTCTTTGACGAGAACGACTGTGCCCGTAGATTCCTGAAGTTTCAGTTCGGTAACGATACCTTCTGATTTTTCATCCTGTGCCAGCGAAAAGGGAAGAAATAAAATTGTAAATGCTGCAAGATAAATTAATCCACTAATTAACACGAATTTGCACGGATTGGAATTCATTTTCGGTTCTTATCAGGTGCCAATCTATCGGGGTCGCCGCCGAAACGCGTGTAGTTTCTCGTAAAAGCAGCGCGCCGCGCAAGATGGCATGTATCGTTCAGGGTCTCCACAACCCAGTAACTGCGCTGTATATATAATAGAATATTTAAGGCACAGTTTTCCACTATGAACGGTGTTCTGACCGTCTGGTCTATTCCCATCGCATGCTTGAGGATTATAGAGGCGGTCCCGCCGTGAGTGATGACAAGAATTGTAGAGTTTTCAGCCGTTGATATTTCCTGAAGCCAGTCAAGGACGCGGTTTATCACCTGAAGTCTTGATTCGCCGCCCTGCGGGGTATAGTCAATGTTTCCGCTTTTGATCTGGCGCAGGTCGTCCGGGTGTTCATTGATTATATCTTCCCAGGTGAGCCCTTCCATGCTGCCCCAGTTTCGCTCACGCAAGCGTGCATCCTGGACTACCCGAACGGGCGTGAGCGCAGTTTTTATTATTTCCGCGGTCCGCACCGCCCGAATGAGATCGCTTGAGTAGATCGCATCAAAACTCACGGATTTGAGCCGCTGCGCCAGCGCCTCCGCCTGTTCTTCGCCGTGCGCGGACAGAGGAATATCGGTGCTGCCCTGAATGCGCTGATCCAGATTCCATTGTGTTTCGCCGTGTCTGGCGATATATAATGTTAGTTGAGACATAACATTTACCTTATAAATTGTAAATATTTTTTGCCGCGAAAGCACTAAAACACAAAAGTTCACTAATATCAATTTTACAATTTTGGATTTCAAATTTACAATTTTCAATAACAAAATGGACACGGAACGCAGGTATAACTTTGTAATCATTGCGCGCGATGAGTGGGGGGAGGTGTGGCGGCGGCGGCAGTTTTTGGCAAGCGAGTTCGCCGCTATGGGACATCGGGTGCTGTTTGTTGAGCGGCCTTTCTCCGTTTTGCGCGCCCTCGCCGGCAGGAGGGGAGACGATAATCGGAAACTGCGCCGCGTGCTTGGCGCGGTGCGAACGCCTTCATCGCCGGCAGAAAACCTTTTCGTGGTTTCCCCGCTGAAATTTTTTCCCGAAATTGCGCCTGCTCTGCGGCGGCTGAACCTTGCCCTGCTGACAGCAACGATAAAATCAGCCGTCAGTAAAACCAAGATGGAAAATTATATCCTCTGGATCAATCCCGAATACTGTGTGCATCTTATTCCTTATCTTGAACCCGACCTGATCGTATATGATGTAACCGATGACTGGACGGAGGCGCCGCTTCCTGACAGAGAGAAGCGCCAGATCGGGCAGGAAGACCAGATGATGATGGCGGCGGCGGATGTTGTGTTTACCGTCTCGCAGAACCTTTATGAGAAGAAGGTGAAGCCCGGTCGCAGGGTTTTTCTTGTGCCCAACGGGGCGGCGACAGAACTTTACAGGGGAGCGCATCCTGTGCCTGACGATCTGGCAGGGCTGCCGCGCCCGATACTTGGATACACCGGCACTATTCACCCGCAGCGGATTGATGTGGAACTTCTTGAAAAAATTTCCCGGGTGGGTGATGGGGATTTTTCGGTCGTCCTTGTGGGACCCAATCTCCTGCCCGCTTCGGCTCAGGACAGACTACGGAGATGTACCCGTGTTCACCTTTTAGGGACGAAAACATACTTTGAGGTGCCCGCTTATGTTGTTAATTTTGATGCCTGCATAATCCCGCACAAAATTGACGCCTTCACCACAAGCCTCAATCCAATCAAGGTTTATGAATACCTTGCGGCGGGCAAGCCGATTGTTTCAACCTTGATTGACGGCGCGGAGGAATTTTCCAGATTCATCGTAACTGCAAAGACGGCGGAGGAATTCGCCGCCGCGGCACTGCGGCTCGGCAGACAGGGCACGCCTCCCGACGCAGAGGGACGGATAGCGGCGGCACAGGCAAATTCGTGGAGGGTGCGGGCGGAACAGATATTGAAGATTTTTGAGAGCGTTAAGATTGAATGACAAAATCCAAATGTCAAAAGTCAAAGTTCAAACATAAAAAATTATTCACCAATTTCACGAATTTTCACGAATTAAATTAGTGTTAATTCGTGTAATTAGTGGATCATCTTTTTTTTATTTGAGTTTTGAAATTCATTTTGTAAATTTCAGATTTACAATTTACAATTTACAATTGATGAAGAAAAAAGCCCTCATTGTGGATGACGATCAGTCAATGTTGTATATACTTACCGCTTTGCTTGAAGGCGAGGGTTTTGAAGTGATCTCGGTGCCGTCGGCAGGCGAGGCTATTGAAAAAATCCAGCGTGACCAGTTTGACCTTATCGTTACGGATGTACTGATGCCTGGGCGGGTGGGTGTGCGCTCACTCTTTCAGTATCTGGAAACGCTCCCGCGGAAAATCCCGACGATCGTGATCTCCGCATACTGGGATGAAAATCCCGAAATGCGGGCATTCTACGAGGCAAAGACTGCGGCGTGTGTCTCAAAGCCTTTTGACCTTGAGGATTTCCGCAATCTCGTTTTCGGGATATGCGGCAAATGAAACCTGATTTTGCATAAAATACATGCAAAATCAGGAGTAGATAGTAGGTAGTAGATAGTAGATAGGGAAAATTTGGGAATTAACTTCAAGTGAATTACTAAATTTATGTGAACACAAGATTTTTTCTCTCATACATATAATACAAAATATCTTTGGAACATTAAGGTGAAAAAGGGTTCTGAGAAAAAACCGACAAAACTCACATCAGGGGCAAAGAAACTCCAGGCGAAGATTCGTGCCCTTGAGAATAAATCCCGACTGCTTGAGCGCGAAAAAGATGCTTTTATCTCCATCATCTCGCACGAACTGCGCACACCGCTGGCTGTCATAAAAGGTTATCTTGACCTTGCCGCCGACGGACTTTTCGGCGAAATCCCTGCTGCGCTCAAAGAACCAATCTTAAAATCCAGAGAAAACGCCGACCGTCTCCATCGGCTTATTGAAAATCTGCTTGAAATTTCACGCCTTGAAGCAGGTCAATTACCTCTGAAATGGAAATCCATCAGCATCCACGCGCTCGTCTCCGGCGCTCTTATGGAAATTGAGGAGGACATGAAAAGCAAATCGCTCACTATGAATATCAAACTTGACGATGACCTGCCGCTCATACTTGCGGACGAGGAGAAGGTCAAAAGGGTGCTGCTGAATCTGCTTCAGAACGCAATACGCCATTCGCCTGTCAGGGGCAGGATACTGGTAGAGAGCGGACGATGGGACCCGCATAGAAAAAAGGCGTCCCCGAGCGGGTTTATTTATATGAGTGTCGCCGATGAGGGCAGTGGTATTACATCGGCGATGCGGAGGAAGA
>JBFMBQ010000005.1:0-11375 GCA_040755115.1 bacterium | reverse complement strand
CGTTAATGAAATTATTTCTTTGATATTGAATATCTTCAAAAAAGACAAACCCGACCCATCAGGCAGTCTATTAGTATTCTCGGTAATCTTCATGTCCGTATTTTCATTCATGATGGCTGGTGGCACCAACAGCGGGAATTATTCCAGATTTCTGCCATCAATGGATCATTTTCATTATTTATCCTCTTACATTTTTATCCTTTTTCTAATCTTCCATATCTATCGCATTTCCAGATATTACAGATTTGCACATTCAATCAAGACGCTTGTCAGTATTCCCATTTTAGCCCTTTTTATCGCTGTCTTTGGTTTCTGGGAAGTGAAAAATATTTTTATGTACAAGAATTATGCAACGCCGATCGTAGATACAACTGGTATCAAACCAGTAACCGTATCCCAATACAGCAATCTAAAGGGATATTACCTTGCTGGTCATGACGACTGGTTTGAGGTTCCTTCAAAAGCCTGCGGGACGAGCCGCTGCCATACCGAGATCGTTGAGCAGCACAGCCTGTCCGCTCATGGCAGGGCTTTTGACAACGATGTGTTCAAGACGCAACTAAAAATGTTTATTGACGAAAAAGGCAGAGCGGCTGGCGATTATTGCATCGCATGCCACGCCCCTCTCGCAGTGATAAAATACCCCGGTGACTCGCCTCAGGCGAAAGAGATAGATATTTTCACAACAAAAGACCCTGCTTTTCTTCTTGGCATAGGATGCGATGTCTGCCACAGGGCATTTCCAGACAAAAATCCTTCAACATTCGGCAACGCCTCCTTTGAGATTTTGCCGCTCTGGCTTGAAAAGGAGAGATACATTGGTGAGACATCTGCTGAGGGACAGAAAATCCATATAAGTCTTATAAACGCCGCCGTCGGTCTGCATAAGAAAACTTATCATATCAGCAAGGAAGATTCGGATTACATCTGCGCAGCCTGTCATGTAGTTAAACTCCCTGGCGCCTTCTCCTGTGACGGAAAAGAAAGAAAGGCAGCCGATCAATACACCTCATTCACCGAATCCCCTTATGGGAAAGCAGGGTTCACCTGCGCTTCCTGTCATCAGCAGAGATTCACAACTTATGAAATCGGCTATAACACTGTTGCACATCATTATCTGGGGTCGGGCACTTCACTCCCATACGAACATAAGGAAGATGATCGCAGATTCAGAGATATATCGCTTGGATTCCTCAACGGCTTGGGGGATATTACGCTTCAGGCAAACAGACTGGGGCTGCCGCCATGCTTCAATGATATTGATGTTTATAAAACCCAGTATGTAACGCATTTTCAGCGCGGTCTGATGAATCCGTTCAAAGGCTCAAACGGAGGTATAACCCAAAGGTATCTTCTTCAGACCGATTTATCCATCCAGAAATTCTCAAACAGCAGCGTAGAAGTTCTTGTTGAAACTACTAACTGGTGTTCCGGGCACACCTTCCCATCAGGAGGCGGCATCAAGGCGTATCTGGAAATTCTCGCGTTTGATAAGGACGGGGACATCATCGGAAAATACGGCGGGGTGGATAATAACGGAAGACCTTATAACACAGAAACAACATTGGGCGGCAGAGCCGCGGACATTCACGGAGAGATCATTCAGGATCGCCGATTCTGGGATGCCTGCAAGGCGATCTACAGAAAACGGCTTGAACCTGGTGAGAGTATTTACGACACAGTCATTTTAGAACTCAAGCCTGACACGAAACCAGCAAAAATAGAAGCGACCTGGTATTACTTGAGACCGGAATACTTGCGGTATATAGAGGGCAACATCAATTCACCCGTTTCCCCTGTTGAGATAGGGAAAGCACGAAAGAAAATTACACCGTCTGACATTACAGATTTCATGACGCAAAGAAAAGATAATTATTGAATCCTACATAATAGATTATCGTCTTCACTCAATTCCCCAGAGTTGTCATAAGGCAAAAGATGAAATACTCATTTGCCATGCAGCAATAGATATTTTTGAAGTTTGGACCTCACTTAACAACACCCTTCAGTGAACATACTAAAATTGCGGAAAAGGGGGTGCTCCTGTCATGACTCTTTTCTTAACTGTTTGACATAAATCTCAAATTCTTCCCGATGCAATCCAAAGAAGCCGTCATCGGCGCGATACGGAGATCGCGCCCTACAGCACTTAACATGGCAAAATTGTTACAATCTGAGAATTGTTCCGTCACAATCCAAAGATGTTCCATAAAACAAAAAGGAGGTGTATGAGATGTCAGAAAAAATTATTGCAGGTGTCGTTGGTGGTGCGCTCGCGGGAATTTTTGTCGGTGCGCTGACCTACGAGATGATCAATCGGCATTACCCTGACCTTCGTAAAAATTTAGGGAAAAAGATGAAAGGCGTTTTGAGTTCTGTATCTGAAGCCTTTAAAGACGGCTACTCGGGAGTTGAGCCTGAAGAAGAACCTGCTGCAACATGATCAAACCTGACGGACATAACTGGTCATTAATAAATTAAAAAAATCAGGGGAAAGGGGCAGCAGACAAAACGAGCCGTTTCGCACTTACGGCTTGTTAAAACGAGGAAGGGATAAAAATATTCCATTTCTCAACATGTAACTTAAAACTTAATTTCCTGTTGTTCTTGAGCCTGCCCGCAGATGTTGGTTTTTAATCTGGTGTATATTAATCCAAATCATTTAAAGGATAGAAGAGAAAAATAGATGAAATGAAAAGACGAGATTGCTGCGGGAAGGCAACACATAAAAGATAAGGGGGGTTCAATGAATGCGATAATTGGCGGACTGATTGCGCTTGCCCTTGGAGTATGGGGTTTGATCGCCTGGTGGTGGCTCGTGGTTGAGACCTTTCAGGCGGTGCTGCCAGTGTTACTGATTTTTGGCGGGCTTGTCGCTATCGCTGCGGGGCTGCGCAGCGTAGAAAAACAAACAAGTATTGCGATGCAGAAAAAGGGACAGGAGCAACCGCATCAGGGATAGGCCATCTGAAAAATCATCATTGATTCAACCACTATGGAAACAGGCTTTTGCTCCAGAAAATTAAAACCTTATTTTGTTACCCTCGGCATTCTTTTGTGCCTGATCATCGGCTGGAGTATCTTCGGCAGAGAAGAAAGTTTAGAGAATTACGGGAGTAAAAGCAAAAGACCTGCCCACGGTTACAACGACAGTTACTCATCCATCGCTTCACCACACTATGTTGCCGGTGCCTTTCCTGCCGCCACAACCCAGATACAACCGGCGCCTTCACCAGCGCCGACTACCGCTGTTGATCCACAACAAAATACAGCGCTTGCCTTACAGCAAACCTTCAACCGGATCGCCGTTCAGACTGAACCGGCAGTTGTCAATATCAAAGTCGTCCGCCCTGTGCAAACTCAACCACAACAGGAAACAGGCACGCTGTCATTCATTGAGAATCTGAAATTTTCTCCTCCATTTAACAAACTCATCCACGAGCAATCACCAGCGCAGGGATTCCAGCCGACACTTCAGGGCACAGGTTCCGGTGTAATCGTGCATCCCGACGGATACATCCTCACTAACAACCACCTGATTGAAGGAGCGGAGACAATTTCTGTTACCTTATACGGCTCGCCGGGCGTGAAGCACCGCGCCGAGATTGTGAAGATGGATACCGACACCGATCTGGCTCTCATCAGGATTAACATTCCCGACCCTCTGCCGGTTTGCGAGTTAGGCGATTCATCGCAGGTCAAGCCGGGCGACTGGGTCATTGCGATAGGCAGTCCCTTCGGGCTGGAACACACCGTCACATCAGGTATTGTCAGCGATGTGAACCGCACTGTGCAGATAGGGGACCGCATTTACAGCGATCTCATTCAGACCGATGCCGCCATCAATTTGGGCAACAGCGGCGGTCCACTCGTGAATCTCAACGGCGAGGTCATCGGCATCAACATCGCCGTCTATTCGCCAGACCAGACTTTCACCGGCGTGGGACTCGCAGTGCCTGTAAATCAGGCAGTGGATGTTACTTCCGGTGTGGTTGAAGCATCTAACAAGATAACTTGGGCGCAGCCGGCGGCGGCGCAGCCGGCGGCGATGTTTGTCCCTGATGCTCATAAACAGTCGCTGCCTTGGTTCGGGTTGAGCGTGATAAATCCTGATCCGCAAAATTCATCCCGGACCAGACTGCGCTCCCGCGGAGGGGGTATTCTCGTCAACGGCGTTGATGCCGGCTCACCGGCGCAGAAATGGGGCATTAAGACAGGTGATGTAATCATCCGTCTCAATGGCAAGAGCATCTTGAACACCACGCATTTCTGGCAGATCGCCGAAGAATTAGACCCCGACAAGAAGGGAAACATTGAGGTAATAAGAGGTAAAAGACGGCTCCGCTTCACCGTTGATTTAACACAAGACACTCGCGGCATAACCGCTGGTTTCGGCGCAGGTCAAGCGCAGCCCTTACAGAATCCGCCTCAAACAACAACGGCAGAGCAGGAAGGAAACTGGCTTGGGATGGAGACCGTGCCCGCGCCGCAGGGCAGCGGTGTGCTGATTGACAGCGTTGCTGCCGACAGCAAATCTGAACGCGCGGGATTGCTGATCGGCGACATCATAACGAGCATAAACGGCATCCCGATCCTGAACTGGCAGGGCTATCTGACGGCGACGAACAACGAAACCATTACCTCTGCCGGTCTTGTCATTGTGCGGAATGGGCAACTATACAGTGTGTTCGTAAATTGAAATAAATGTGAACAGCGCAAAAAAACAAAAGCATTTAATCTTTCCGGCTTTAATTGTAATTATGGCTGCGACAGTTTTCGCAATCGGATACGCAAATCGTCAGAGGACGATTGCAATAGATGTCTCACCGCCGCCAGACGCCATAACCGGCGCTACATCGAGGCTGATGCCCAGTGTTCAACTACAGACGAGCGTGACGGCACACACTGACCTTCAGGCAGCCTTCAACCTTGTAGCGCGCGAAGTGGAGCCTGCTGTGGTGCATCTTCACATCACAAAACAGACAGACACGCGGAATCTTCAGAATCCTGTGCGCGGGCTGTTTTTCTTCCCTGGAACCCCAATGGTGCGAAACATAGCAGGAAACGAACCCAATCCTACCGCATCACAAACCACACCATCAAATCAATTTATTGGAAATGTCGGATCAGGCTTCTTTATCCACCCGAAAGGGTATATCCTGACGAATTATCATCTCGTCTCCGGCGCAAGAGAGATAGAAGTGATTCTCTACGGCAGCCCCGATGTTGTGCATAGTGCGACCCTGTTTGATGCAGACCCTGATATTGATCTGGCGGTGTTGAAACTTGATGTTCCTGGCGTTTACTCTATCGTGGAACTAGGGGATTCCAACAACATAGAAGTCGGCGACTGGGTGCTTGCTGTGGGCAGTCCCTTCGGTCTTGAACATACCGTTACCGCCGGCATCATAAGCGATACCGCACGCGACCTGCTTATCCAGGGAAAACAATATAAAAACCTGATTCAGACCGATGCGCCGATTAATGAAGGC
The DNA here is from genome assembly GCA_040755115.1 of bacterium. Taxonomy (GTDB): domain Bacteria; phylum UBP15; class UBA6099; order UBA6099; family JBFMBQ01; genus JBFMBQ01. Next base: position 5,883 of record JBFMBQ010000005.1, on the reverse strand, counting down.
AACAGCGGCGGACCGCTTGTTGATTTGAACGGCGAGGTGGTCGGGATCAACACGGCGCTCTATACGCCTGACGGCGGCTTCATCGGAATCGGTTTTTCTATCCCTGTCAACCAGTCGCTCTCCCTGATTGCCAATATTGTTGATAAGCCTGATCCGGCGGCAGCCAAGATTGCTGCGCAGCCTTCTGTTCCAAATCCATCAGCAACAACACCTCCCGCCCCTGCCCTGCCCCAATACCAGAACGCCGCAGCCAAACAACTCGCAGAAGGTCACTGGCTCGGCATGGAGGTGATTCCTTCATCACCTGAACTTACCAATGAGATGGGTATTTCACCTGCGGAAAAAGGAGTTCTCGTGGATGATGTAACGCTCGTTGCGGCGGACGCCGGCATTGTCGCTGGCGATATGGTTCAACAGATTGGCAAGAGTCAGGTAAACGATCTGAAATCATTCTATGAGGCAACGAAAAAAGTCGCCCGCAGGCGCGAAGTTACGATACGCATCTCACGAAAGGGTTTGCCCCTGACAATAGAAATAGAGCAGCGCGACCCTGTCGGCATCGCACAGATGGAAGCAGCGCCGATGATTCCGCCCGGTTCTGTATCGCCGCACCGCTACAAGGGCGACTGCACAAAATGCCATACCATCGGCAGCACAGGGCAACTGGCGATAGATCAAGGCGATATTATTTCGCGCACGGCGCCGGCGATCACACGAGGCGCAGCGGCGCCGCACCGCAATCGCGGCGAATGTGGGTTGTGCCACCAGATAAGATGATATGACGAAGATCGGGTTGGGGTTAAGGTTGAGAGAGAACATGATTGTGAGTGAGTGTTGGGAGAGCATTTTTGTTCGGGGTTGAACCCCGAACCAACATAGGGGGAACAAACATTGGCTATGCAAGAAATGCAAGGAGCAAGGTGCAAAGACACCCCCAAACGAGTTTGGGGGTGGCACAAGCAGTGAAGAACGGAATGAAAATTGACGAAAAATGCAAGCGTTGCGCTGACCGCGCGCTGATGGTGAGTTTCTGGGGCAATCTGTCGCTTGTTCTTCTTAAGGCAACCATCGGACTCATCGGTGGCAGCAAGGGACTCCTCGCAGATGCCCTGCATTCCGCCAGCGATGCGCTGCTGTCGCTTGTTGCTATGGTAACCACCTCTATCAGCAAGAAACCACCCGACGAAAACCACCCATACGGACACGGCAAGATTGAATTCATCACTGCAAGCATCATCGGAATCTTCCTTTTCGGCATTGCGACGATGATCTTTATAGAATCGTTTGAACTGGTTCTCGCCGGCGGTCCGAAACACCCTCCGAAAATGATCACCTTATGGACAGCACTCTTTGCCGCGCTGTGCAGTTTTTTGTTCGGTTCTTATGCGCTATGCCCCGGCAGAAAAGTCAACAGCCCCGTCCTGATTGCCAACTCATCTGAAAACCGCGCCGATGCCCTCTCTTCTGTCGGTGTCGCTGTCGGGATCGTTCTCTCAATCGTCGGGCTGAAACTGTTTGACCCTCTCGCTGCGATTGTAGTTTCGTTCTTGATCTATCGTGCCTCAATTCATATTTTCTCTGGAGGAATTAACGGCTTGATTGATGCGTCCATTCCAGGCAATCTCAAGAAACAAATCGCCGCAATTATTCAATCGGTCAATGGTGTGAAGTGTTTATATTATCTTCGTGCCCGCCAGGTTGGGACGGACATCGCTCTTGACACAGGTATTATGATTGACCCGGCAAAAACAGTTTCCGAGTGCCACGATATAATCGCAGAAGTCCGCAGCGAACTGCGTCGGAGATTTGAGAACATACATGATGTTATCATCAATGTTCACACCCCGCAGGAATCAAAACGAAAACAGAAAATATCAGAACTGATAAAAATTGGTATTTTAAGGATATTTTCGCGTACCCAAAAAACTTATTGATAAAAGATGCACAGGCAGGTGAGAATCTTGGAATCGAGCGCAAGAGAAATAGTTTACAGATTATATCCACAGAAATTGCTGGAGCCGCCGAAAAGAGAAAGCATCCTGAAAAAACATAAGCACCTAATCATACCTGTCTCCATTCCACTCACGATAGTCCTCCTGATGAATTTATATTATTACAACATCTTCGTAAACATTCAGCAGAACATCTCTGCCCTGAAAGCAGACATAGGCGTTCAAGTTCAGCGACGCAATAATCTTATTACCTACCTGGTCGCCATTGTCAGCGATTACAAGAAATACGAAAAAGAGATCTTTATTCATCTCGGCGACGCTCGGAACCTTCTCCTGAAACATCGCGCATTAATTGAAAACGACTCCGCAACGGTTGATGAGGCGATGAAAAAAAGCGTAAACGAGGCGCTCGCACAACTGATGGCTATCGCCGAACAATATCCTGACCTTAAAGCGACTGATACCTTCCAGAAACTTATGTCCGAACTCGCAACCACCGAAGAAAAAATTGCCGAAGCGCGCACGAGATACAACGACGAAGTAAACAAATATACAACCCAGGCAACAATGTTTCCGGGCAATATCTTCGCGCATATCCTGCGCATAAGAAACGATATAGATTTTTTCCACCCTCAAAGTGAGGGGGAAAAAATACCGGAGATGAAATTCAAATAAAGATGCTTGAAATAATCGGTCTCCTGATGTTCGGCTTTTTCGTCGGCGCTTACGGCACTCTCGTCGGCATCGGCGGCGGTCCGCTCATCGTTCCCATGCTTACACTGGCTTATCATTATCCCCCCTCATCTATAATCTCCATCTCCCTCTTCGCTATCTTCTTTAACACACTGTCAGGCACTACCGCCTACATTAAACAAAAGCGGGTGGACATCATAAACGGCACAAAGTTCGGGCTTGCCACTATCCCGGGCGCATTCCTTTCCACCTACGCCGTTGACTTCATCCCACTTCACACATTCAGCACAGTTTTCGGGCTGTTTCTCATTGTCCTCGCAATATACATCTTCACAAAACCAAAAGAAACGGAAATCGTGCACCTCTCCTACACGACTCTCTCCGGTCAATCACACAATAGTTCTCTATCAAACACCACCCTATATCAGACGCATATAAGAAAAATCACGCCAGAAAGAACGATTGAGGATGCGATGGGCAATATATATAACTATCGCGTAAATGTCCCCGCCGGCGTGGGCATCTCCGCTCTCATCGGTGCGCTCTCTACTTTCCTTGGCATCGGAGGCGGCGTAATTCAGGTGCCGGCACTGGTTTATCTCCTCTCGTTTCCCGTCCATATCGGCACCGCCACCTCTCACTACATCACCGCAATCAACACCCTTTTCACTCTGATTCCTTTCATTACACACGGCGATATAGTGTATCGCACCGCTGTTCTGCTCTCACTCGGCGTGATCGCAGGCGCACAGAGCGGCGCACAGATTTCCACGAAAATCTCAGCACAGATTACGATCAGACTGCTCACACCGGTTTTCGTCTTAACGGGAATTAAACTGCTGTTTTCATGATGAGGATAAAATGAAAGTAACAAATGCAGTAATAACTCCAGAAAAAGAATCCGGCTCGCTGAAGAAGTTGAGCAGCAGATGCGAAAAGTGCGCCCGGAAGATTGGCTGGATCAACCTCATCGCAAGCGCTGCCATCACTATTCTGCGCATCGTCGTCGGTATACTCAGCGGCAGCGCCGCTCTTCTTACAAGTTCCTTCTACTCCTTCACAAACGCCGGGGCTGCGCTCATTATCATTATCGCACGGAAAATATCGGATATGCCGGTTGACAAAGAGCATCCGTTCGGTCATGACAAGGTGGAATTCATCGCTGTCTTCTTTCTCAGCGTGTTGTTCATTATCGGGCTGATCTTTCTGACCGTTACAACCATGAACTCTTTCATCAGTGGAACAGATACCCCACCGCACTGGATCGCCATACTTGTGGCTGTCGCCTCTATCATCATCGGACGAATCCTCTATGCACATACAATATGCGTCGGAAAAAACCTCAACAGCCCTGCCATCTGCGCACAGGCAGAACATATTCACTCCGACACCACCGGCAACATTGTAGTGCTGGTAGGCGTCATCGGCGCGCGCCTCGGCTTCTACTTCATGGACCCCCTTGCGGCGATGGTTGAAGTGGTTCACCTGATCCTGCTCATCCGCCAGATGTTTTTCTTCTCTGTGAGTGGTCTGATGGACCAGACAATCGATCAAAACAAACTGAAAGAAATTGAAAGATATGCGAGAAGCGTGCCCGGCATCCACCACATCAACAGGGCGAGGGCGCGCCAGGTGGGACAGTTGATATGGGTTGACCTCAATGTTGAACTCGCCGGCGAACTCAACATCGCTGAAGGCAACAAGATAATTGAGAATGTAAAAAAGACAATCACCAGTCATGTGAGCCATATAGGCAATATAACGGTGAGTTTTGCACCGGCAGACAGGATGGAATATGCGTCTTGATATGAAGAATGAAAAAAATTTAAACCACTATCAGGGAGGTGGCATGATGCAAACAGGGGTATGGTATTATCTCATTCCATTTTATGTGGGGCGTCTTGTGGACCGGATTGTCAGACTCTTCCAGCGGATGTTCTCCGCCGAGTCTGAAGACCTCGCACAGGCATACAAGACGATGGGAGAAAATTACCTGAAAAAGGGCATGTTTGAAGATGCCGCGCATGCTCTCAGCAAATCACTGGAATTTGACCCTGAAAATCCGCAGATATGTTATCAACTCGGCATCTCCTGCGAGAAACTCGGAGCGGATGATGAGGCAACCGCCTGTCTGAAAAAAGCCTTCCAGTTTGATTCAAAAAACGCCGATGCCGCGTTCCATCTCGGACTGGTCTTTTCAAAGCACAACAGGTATGACGATGCGGTCAAATGGCTGAAAAAGGCGATCTCCCTTGATGGAGTGAACGCCGACGCCTACTACCGACTCGGGCTGGCATTTGACAACTTAAAAGATTCCGAAGGCGCCATCGCTCAAATCAAAAAGGCGATAGACCTCAACCCCAGAAACAGCAGGTATTACAACAGCCTCGGCTTCATCTATGATGCCAGCGGCAGCCGAGACAAGGCGATTGAATGTTTTAAAAAAGCACTTGAACTGGAGGATTAGCCTTAAAACTTAATGTAGCGCAGGCTTCCAGCCTGCATGAATATAAGCCAATTGCAGACAAGGATGTCTGCGCTACTTAAAAACAAGGGGTGATTTCCGATGGAAGAACAAAGGGACAAATTCTGTCAGATGGCATTTCAGCCGTGGGTATGGGTGCTGGCGTTGACGGTGTTTGCGCTTTCAATCTGGGCGATATTAGCGTCAGGGGACAAAGCGAGTGAAGACATGCAGGAACTCCAGAGACAGGTGCAGAACTCGCAGACCTCATCCAGCGGTGCGGCGGCTGTCGCAGCAGCGCAAACAACAGCAATACAACAGACGCTTACACCGCTGCCGCCGGGTGCACGCAATTTTATCAAAGCCCCGCACGGCGAACGCGGCATGTGCCACAATTGCCACCCATACTCCACACAGGCGCCGCCGTCTGTCGCCGCTAATCAGGCTCAAGTTGCCGCTGCGCAACAGTCGCTCACACCCCTGCCTATCGGCGCACGCCGCTTTATCACACCGCCTCACGGCGAACGCGGGCGATGCCACAACTGCCACCCATACACATCAACAACTTCTGTTTCAGCAACCGCGGCAGCCGCTAATATCCAGCCGCCGGCAGTATATGCGCAACCCTCGCCTCTAACATCAAATTCCACTCCCTACACCGCTGCTTCATCGCCACTGGGCATCACTCCGGGGGCAACCGTCAAAGTCAGAACTTCACGCTTCATCTTTCCCTGCTGGCGGCGCGGCGTCATCGTGCGGCAGGTTTATCCAGGC
>JBFMBQ010000004.1:0-3999 GCA_040755115.1 bacterium | reverse complement strand
AGTTAAGGAACTACAAGATGTTTAAGAAACTAACCGATGATCTGTTGGAAGTGTCTATTGAAATTGCACGCCTGAAGAAAAACAATGTATAATGAATCTATGTGCAAAAACTTCGCACTGTCCAGTTCTTTATAACTTCAAGTTGAAATGGAAAGTTACCACAATCAGGACATATTAAAACATCTAAAACTCTATATTTCATTTTTTTCTCTTGTTGTTGTGTTGTAGGACGATTTCAGATGACCACACCTATTTTTTTCCCTCCAATCCTGTCAATGGATTTTGAAAAATTTATTAAAACTTTAATTTTTTAATAACTCTGAGGATCTTTAGAAAAAGATCAGGTCTTGTTTTGCCTAAATGATCGAGAATCCTTAAAATGTATTTGCGGATTGATATGAGAGACTTACTTATTTTGAAAGTCAACGGATTGCGAAATCGCACAAGGAATAAGATTAGCCAGCCTGGCATAAAAGTGGTTAGACGAAAAAGATTGTGTAAGTGTATTTCCATTGGGCTCTTTGGGAAAACATACGAGAAGGATATCTCTTCGTCATAGGGGTCATTAAGTTTATCAAGATGACCATCTTCAGCAGCGCGCTCGTAGAACGGCGTTCCAGGATATGGTGTCAACGAGTAGATATTTAGGTTAAATGGTTTCTTTAACTGAGCGAGAACCTTCAGAGTTTCTATAATATCTTCTTCAGTTTCGTATGGATTGTTGGTAATAACATCGTAATTCTTTAATAATGGATGTTTTTCTAAAATTCGTGCAGCTCGGATAAACTCTTCTGGTGTTGAATTCCTCTTGTAAACCTCCTTAATAATACGCTTGCTTCCACTTTGAAGTCCCATACCAACAAACTCCATACCCATTTCAACGAGGGATAAAATGTTTTCTTCAGTCACAAATATAGGAATTACTCTCGCTAAAAATGGAAGGTTGATTTCTTTTTTATATCGGGGTGTAAACCGATCCAGCCACTCTTGTCCGACCGCAAGGATGCAATCATCTTGAAAGTTGATGGCTTTTATAAACGGAAAGTTCTTTACCGCTTCATTCAGTTCAACAAGCACATTTTCTGGAGAACGCCTTCGTACATAGTGGCCGGAGGCAACTCTTCTTAGAATTGAGTTTGAACAGTAGGTGCATGAATTAGGACATCCACGAGTGATCTCAATATTATATGTGGCGCCTTCGTAGTGCATGTATCGGCGGAATACCTCCTCAGTAATAAGTTTAATTTTGCCATCTTCCATTACGAAATGGCTGTTTATTGACCAGTCGGGAAAGGGAAGTGCATCCAAAGGCTCAAAGAAAGGTCGGGTGGGGTTTTTTATTGTTTTATCATCAATATGAAAAAGGAAGTTTCGCACATTCAGGTAATTTTCGTTATTTTCCATGCAATTTGCGAGTTCAAGCATTGGCATTTCACCTTCGCCTATACATACAGCATCCGTATATGGAATACATTCTTCTGATGCTATCGTTGGATGTGTGCCACCCCATACAATCAGAGTTTCAGGCAATATGGTTTTTATTCGCTTGGTTAGTTTGCAAGCAAAAGGGAAATTGGGGGACATTAAACTCAATCCTAATAATTTTGGGGATTTTTGGCCGATGAAAGACTCAATCACTCCAAATTCATTTTCATCAGTTCTTTTCGGCAAAAAGAGAATTTCCGCCTTGTGCCTCCCTTGCTTAAGACAGGAACTTATATACCTCAAACCGAAATTAGTTAATTGTCCTCTATGCAGAGAAATAAGCAAAATATCCATAGAATTAAATTCCTAACATGACATAACCAAAACCAAATTTTTCTTTTTATAAAATTAATTAATACTTTGCAACTCAAAACATCCAGTATTCTGTATTTCATATTTTGTAATATCATGGACAATCTATCGGAGCAGGCGTTGTTATCAACTCCTTAAATGAATAATTATCTTTAACAACCCGGATTATTTATACCGCCTATATAATTTATTCACCGTGTAAGGGATTATACATCATCTTTTAATAACTCGCAATAAACTTTCTCATACTCCTTCGCAACCGACTGAATTGAATATCTCTCAAGAATGGTCTTTCGCGCACCCTCGCCGATTTCCGCCCGCAGCGATTCGGACGCAAGAAGCCTTTCAATTATTTTCCGGGTTTCGTCAGCCTTTTCAACATCTATAATAAAGCCGTTCCTCTCATCATCAATGAGCGCATCGGCGCCGCTGTTCTTCGCAACCACGACCGGCACCGCACACGACATCGCCTGAAGAAGCGAATTGGAAATCCCCTCCGTCTCTGATGGCAGTATGAATACATCGGCGCATCGCAGGTAATCCACCGGATTCATAACCACGCCTGTAAAACAGACACGGCGGGCTATACCGAGTTTCCTCACGAGTGCCTCCAGAGTGCCGCGCATCTCACCGTCTCCCACGATCATCAGTCCGGCATCGGGAAACTTCTCAACCACCTTTGCCCACATCGGTATTAAATAATGAATCCGTTTTCTCGGTATCAATCTTCCCAGATAAAGCGCACAAGGCGAGAATGGAATAGAGTTTGTGCTTTTTAATTTTTCCTTCTCGGCAGGCGCGGCTGGGCAAAAGGTCTCGGTGTCAACGCCGTTGGGGATCATCTGAATTCTGCCTTGGGGGACGCCGATAGAAAGGAGTTCATCTCTTATCTCTTCGTTTACTGCGATGAAGAGGTTGATACTGCGCTTGAAGATTGAGAGTTTGATTCTGCCTGCCAGTGTGGCAAGGTTTCGCCTTACATCGCCGTCCGCGCCGCTGCGTCCTAACTTTGAGATGGTTTTTTTACGCAGCAGGATGCCGCAAAGGGATGCAAGAATGGAGGGCGAATAAAACAGGTGCGCGTGAACGATGTCTATCCGCGGACGGGCGAAGGCAACATGCAGAAAACCTCTAATTATGAATAAAATAGAAGTCAGGAAATTCCTGTGCGGTGAAATCCTGTGGACAGGAATATCCTGAACTGTTTCAAACGATTCTGTCCCCGGCAGTCGTGAGGTCAATATCTTCACATCATGCCCGTTTCTGATCAGCGCGCGGGAAAGCGCCATCGCCTGCGCCTCCGTGCCGCCGACGGCAGGGAAGAATTTGCTTATGAGCATTACAATTTTGAAGGAGGGTTTTTTATTCACTTCCCGCATATTGAGCAGCCGATAACCAGTAGCCAGCAGCCAGGGGAAATTCAGTTTTGAGTGTTGACTTTTCTGTTCTGAGTTACATGTTTATCACTCAAAATTGCCGGCTGCCGTTTGATTATTTAACCGCCGCGCATAAACAACAATGCTTTCTTTATAGTTTAGCAACTTCAGAGAGGCAAAAAACAGCCTTTTAAACAAATTCAGAACAGGGAAATAATGTTCAGATTCCGAAACTCTTTTTTCGTTCAGAAAATTCATTTCAACTGCCTGAAAACCGCAAAATTCGAGCAGCCGCCGAATCGTCCGCGGCTGAAAATGATAAAGATGACTTGGAAGGTGAACAATCGGCTTTTCTGCATTTATACCGAAAGATTTGAGTATTTTCGTCAGGAGGAAAAATGACTTCACAGTATTCGGCACTTTTACTACGAGCAAGCCGTTTTCTTTCAGCCTGCTGCATGCCGATTTTAATGTTGAAACGGGGTCGGGCAAGTGCTCCAGTGAATCCCAGAAAGTTATGAGGTCAAAATAAATTCCTTCAAAAGTTGAACTGGAAAATCCGCCGATCCGGACGCGGTCGCCGAAGGACTTCTGTGCGGTCTGGACAGCGAATTCCGCCACATCAATACCCCTGACATCCCATCCATTATATGCCGCCGCCTCCATAAACAGACCGACACCGCATCCCACATCAAGGAGAGAGCCCGCCCGAACATGCCTCTGAATTTTGATTAACTGCCGAGTGTAAAATTCTTTTTTGATCTTCTTGCGCCGTTCGGCAAGATAACTGACTGTAAAATACACATCGGTGTAGAAACTTTGCAGG
>JBFMBQ010000003.1:0-3419 GCA_040755115.1 bacterium | reverse complement strand
AGTAAGGTCGTATTTCGCCTTCCAAAGGTCTCTCATTCTCTATTGTTTCATCCTCAGTTTCAAGTTTTTGACCATAACTGCTAAACCATAGTTTGTAACGCAGTGGAACATATCCTTCTGGATAATCTACAATAGCTTCAATCATTGCTATTTTTTTGTAGTCCCCCCCACCTTTCCAAATCCATTCTCCAATACCACCGCGGAATGGTGTTGATAGATCTTTAGGCGTTGAATGCAGCAAACCAATGATTTCTATTAAATTTGATTTACCTGATGCGTTTAGACCAATAAGAATATTAAGAGGTTGAAGTTCTATCGGTTCTCCTTCACTCCCAAAAGAAAGTAAATTTTTAATTATCAGGGACTTAATTAATTGCTTCCCTTCCATTTTGTTCCTCCGATTTTTAATCTATATTTATAATAACCCCAGATAATATCGTTTTACACTATAAAATAATGCTTAATAAAGTATATAATGTCAATATCCTCAAGAATTGATGGTATGTTGATGATTTTTTTGATTCTGCTATAATCAACACGAAAACAAGGTGTGTCAGAATGAAAAATAAACAGCCTGAAATTACTCTCAAAGAATTCTGGGAAATGTCGCGCGGCTTCTGGGTTTCAAGCATCATCTACTCAGGGAACGAGTTGGGGATTTTTGATGCCCTCGCCGATGGGAAAAAGAGCGCAGCGCAGGCAGCACGGAAATTAAAACTGAGCCTGCGCGGCACCGAGATTCTTATGGATGCGCTTGCTGCTGTTCAACTCTTGAATAAAGATGCAAATGGTTTTTATAAATTGACATCTTTCTCAAGAAATCATCTTATAAGCGGAAGCCCCGCATACATGGGTAATATCCTCCGCCACCAGAAGAATCTATATGAATCATGGGGAAGACTACCAGAGGCAGTAAAAACAGGAAAACCAGTGTCAGAACGCAAGCCGCCGAAAACAAAAGAAGGAAAAGAAATGATCCGCAATTTTATCCTCGGCATGGACGATGCGAGCCGTGCGGCAGCGGAAGAACTTGCACGCAAACTTGATTTATCCGGCATCCGCCGCGCCCTTGATGTCGGCGGCGGTCCCGGCACCTATATGTATGCGATGATCCGAAAGAATCCAAACATCAGGGCAGCGATTTTTGATCTCCCCCTGCCGACCGAAATCGCTAAAGAGCAAATCCGTAAACATAAAATGGAAGGAAAAGTTGATACAATCGTCGGCGATTTCAACTACGACAGCCTTGGCAGCGGCTATGACCTTGTACTGATGTCAAGCATTCTGCACAGCAATTCACCCGAGCAATGCCGGCGCCTCGTCCGTCGCGGCGCCGATGCCCTGAACCCGAACGGGATGCTCATTATCAACGAGTTCGCCCTTGATGACTCCCGCACAAGCCCGCCGCACGCCGCCCTCTTCTCCGTCAACATGCTCGTCAACACCGGCGACGGCAGATCATACACACTCAGCGAGATGAAGGAATGGATGAAAAAGGCAGGGTTAAAAAATATTAGAGAAGATAAACTCCTTGAGCGGTCAACCATCCTAATCGGCGTAAAGAAATGAAATCAGTGCAAATCCGCGTTAATCTGCGTCAGAAAATAAGGTGAAAATAAAACTCCTCCTCATAACCACCATTGTATTTTTTTTATCCCCTCCAAACTCAACTTATGGAATGTTATCATTTCTTTCCAATGACGGAACAAAACTTTTCAATCCCACCCTCTTTAACCACAGCGAAAACACCTTTGACCTCTCCAGCCCAATATCACTCCTTGACGACTATAAAAGGGATAAAGCCCCCTCCCCTGCCCTCGCCTTCTCCTCAACCGCCGAAGATATTTACAGCCTTAAAAAAAACGGCGTCCTGATCACAAACCTTTCGGCAAAAGAAAAAAAGGTCTTTTTCTTATATCCCCTTTCAGGTTCGCCCCATTCTCAAAACGAAAAAAACGGAAGATTTTCTATCATCGGTCTTGATATATACAGTTCAAAACTCAACTTTTACAACCGCGATGAGGATGAAATAACTTCTCTGAATTTCCGCGGCGATGGAAATACAATCTCTTATGCCCTGAAAAAAGGGAATTTCCATTCAGGTATATATCAGAATTTTTCATCAATAAAAGGCATAGGCATCGTCCCGGAATTGAACGCCAAAACAGCCCTCTTAACTCCCGATGCGGAAACTACTATAACGCTTAAAGAAAAAAAATACGGGTGGTCAGTCGGCTACAAATTTCAGGATAAATATCTACTATCCTTTCAGAAAAACAAAACTGTCGTCCCCCTGAACATCACTGTGCAGGACGCAGACGATGTCTTTTACTTCCCCGTTAAGAGCCGCGGCTCATCCCATCAAACTGCCCTGTCATTTCCATTTTCAAACAGAGACAAAATCTCCACATTCTACAGCAGCGGTGACAACACCGCGCTTGACATCAACCGATTTCACATCTCCCAGCCCGCCGACACGGCTGAATTTGCAAACACACTGCGCCTCGCCGACTACGAATCTTTCGGCATCGGCTGGATAAGAGAAATTACGAAACGCTCAACCCTGCGCTTTGAATTTAAGAAATATTCCGCAGAGTTCCGCGGCGCAGGCGATATTTCACCGGGGCTGTCCGCATTCATACCACACTATTTCTATGAACACCGCGGGGACATCAGTCTGAAAAGTTTCAAGATACACTACTTGAGGCGAAAAAAGAAAATCTCATTTTCAACAAGTTACACGATGGCGCCGTTTGATGCGAACCTTTATCTCTTCATCTGCCAGAAGACATTTTTCGGCGGCTGCAAAACCCCGCCCGATTATGAGGAAAATTACATCTTCAGATCGTCTAAAATACATACCCTTTCATTAGGCGTCAGCGCTGGCTTGGGACATGGGAAAAATCTTATCTATTCCATCACGCAGATTGTGCCGCAGATAAACAGGATAAAAGCAGCAGTGCCCGCGCCGCCCGGTCCCCCCGCACCGCCTGAAGTGAAAAAGGAAAAAGGCGGCAGAATACACCACCTGATGCTTGAATTCAGATTTTAGTTAATTCTGTTAAGCCGCTGAGGTCACAGAGAATTATGAATTTTTGTTTTTTGTTATTTTTTTTCAGCGATTTTGAGGCGGGTAATGGAGCGGAACAGCGCCGCTCGGGCACGCTCTATATCAAGATTTTCAGGATTTTCCTTCAGCCGCTTCTCCGCGCGCCCCTTTGCCGCTTCCGCACGCTCAACATCAATTTCGTCACAGAACTCAACCGTGTTCACAAGAACATAAGCGCGATTGCCATCCACTTCAAACAAGCCATCACCCGTGCAGTAAAGTTGTTCTCCCTCGCCAGGCACTCTCACCGTCAAAAAACCAAAACCAAGTGCGGCAACCATCGGGGCGTGGTCTGGCAGCACCCCGAAAA
>JBFMBQ010000002.1:0-3461 GCA_040755115.1 bacterium | reverse complement strand
ATATATCCTGACTCTCAGGCTTGTCGGCGACAGGCAGCCCTATAGCAGCCGCCTTATTTCGGATTTCATCTTTTCTGTAAATGCCGTTAGGAAATAAAATGCGCCCGAGATTCTCCTGATTCAGCATGTATAAGAAATAGGACTGATCTTTCCGTCTGTCCACCGCCCGATGAAGCCGCCACAGTCTGTTATTTTCGTCATATTCACGCAGCACATAATGTCCGGTGGCAAGATAATCAATATCAAGCGCGCACATTTGCTCAAGCAGGAATCTGAACTTTATCCACCTGTTGCACTCAACGCAGGGGTTGGGCGTCTGCCCGTCAAGATAACTTGTGCAGAAATGCCGTATAACATATTCCTCAAATTTTTTCTTGTAATTCAGGACATAAAAAGGCAAATCAAGTTTTTGCGCCACACGCCTTGCGTCCTCAACTGATGACACAGAGCAACAACCTCTATAATCCGTCGGCGCTTCAAAGTCGTCAAACAACTTCATTGTGAAGCCGATTACATCATATCCTGCTTCTTTGAGCAGGTATGCCGCCATTGCGCTGTCAACACCGCCGCTCATAGCGACGCCGACAAGTTTTTTCGTCTTCACTTCCCTGTCAACCTCCTGAATTAATTTTAACCACAAAAAAACAAAAAGACACAGGGGTAAAATGTGAGATGTGAGACGGAAGACGGCAGATGTGATGTGGTAGACGATGTAAATCTTCTTACATCTACCGTCTCACATTCTTTCATGCCGCGCCCATCGGTGGCGGCACAGGGGTTGATTTTTTCGGCATTCCGATCCGCGGCGGCACGAGTGGCGATGGCAAATCCACCAGTTTGGTAACAAGAATCGCCTCCGTGCTGCACTTATAATTTATATTGTGCATTATGGAGGTCAGAAGTTTTTCCTCCATTTTTTTGTCTTTTTGCCAGGCGGAGGCTATTTTTTCCGTATCATCACTCTCCATCTCCATCAACAGGACACCCTTAAGTTCCACATGCCCGCGGTCAGGACGATACCATGCCGAATAAGTGAAGTGTATCTCAAGTATATTTTTGTTAGCGATCACATCGTCAAAAAGAATATTAAGTTCTATTCCGGTAACAACACCGTCTTTTGTCCGTTCCGCCTCTGCCTTCGTGATGCGAGCCCAGACTCGCATTTTATCCACGCTTTTATCATCTTTTGTCACGGTTCACAGCCTCCCGTAAATTTTTAATCAGATACTCCCACCCGCAATAGAAACCTTGTCGCCGATGTCATTGCCAACAATTTTCCCCGAGAAAGTTTTCTGCGAGGCGAGTTTTTCATCTATCACAGATTTCAATTTATTTATATTTTTGCCGTAGAGCGCTGATATTTCCACCGCTGTTTCGTTCTCTTCCCGCAGCCATTCCGGAATGGGGCCGCCGCGTAATCTGTCTGTCTTGTTGATCGCTGTGATGACAGGTGTTCGCGTTGCGCCGAGCATGGCGATGATTTTGTTCACTTCTGAGATCTGCGCCCTGCATTCCGCGTGGGAAACATCAACCACATGGACGAGGAGATGTGCGTAATTAACTTCCTCAAGCGTTGATTTGAAGGCTTCCACCAGTTTAATCGGCAGGCTGCGGATGAAGCCTACGGTGTCAACTACCATAGCGGCGCCTGTGAGCGGCAGGAAGATGCGGCGCGAGAGCGGGTCAAGCGTTGCGAACAGTTTGTCTTCGGCGAAGGCATGTTCCCTGGTAAGCGCGTTGAACAGCGAGGTCTTGCCGGCATTGGTATAGCCGACGATGGCGATGATGGGGATGCCGCTTTTTTCTCTTCGTTTTTTTTGAGTTTTTCGTGCGCATTCAACCTTTTTCAACTTATCTTTAAGGGAGGAAATTCGCGAGCGTATGCGGCGGCGGTCAACCTCAAGTTTTGTCTCGCCAGGGCCGCGCGTTCCGATACCGCCGCCGAGACGGGAGAGTTCAATGCCGCGTCCGACGATGCGAGGGAGGAGATATTCAAGTTGTGCAAGTTCCACTTGTATTTTCCCCTCACGGCTGTGTGCCCGCATCGCAAAAATATCAAGTATCAATTGCGTTCGGTCTATAACTTTCACGCCGAGCGCTCGCTCAAGATTGCGGAATTGCAGCGGTGATAAATCGTTGTTAAAGATGACAAGACCTGCCTGTGAACCTGCTGCCAGTTCGCCGAGTTCTCTGACCTTGCCTCTTCCGATGAAGTAATCGGGAGTCGGAGTAGTCTTGCGCTGAATCACCCTGGCTACGACCAGTGCGCCAGCCGTATCCGCAAGTTGCTCAAGTTCATCAAAAGTTCCACCTGCTTCATCCAAGGTGGTGGAATCTTCAAATCCAGCCAGTAATGCGCGTTCGGGCATCTTGCAATGACCGCTTAATTCGTAGCTACTCTTTTATTATTTATAAATAACATAATTCTAAAGATGATTCCTTTATCATCTGCTCTTTATAATAATAATGCCCTTACACGGAGACGCTCTGAAACCCGGTCTTAACCCATTCCTTAAAGTTTTGTTCGTGGGGTTTGAAAAAATAATACATCTTGACTTACCTGAATTTCTCAATTATACTATTAATAAACGTTCCCTCCTAACGACAAGAGCCCCAGGGCTCTGTCCAGCCTTTAGGCTGGGGTAGTCAGGAGGGTCATTATTTATACTCATAGTATTTTGTAGTCCCTTTCTCAAAAATCTGAAACTCAGAACAGATCAAAGAGCTTATGGTATTATAGGAGCGGGTATCCTCTGATTCGCACTTTCTGTAGACTGCCCACCCAAAATAATCAACTGCCTGGTTGCAAAAGTCAAATTTAGAGTCATGAAAGTATAATGCAAATGAAACACGCGAAATTCGCTTTATAAGTGATTTGAATGATTGTTTTAGAATACCCCGTTTTTTACGATCAAACAGACTGCTGAACACAAGAACAACATGTTCATAGTCTTGCCAATGAGCACGATTCAATGCATACTTCAACGCTGCTTCACCAAGTACCTTATAGAAACTCACATGGTTCTGCCGGAGCGTTGGGTTCGTTTTGTTCTTTTGTGCAACGACACAGTCAACTCGCATATTATCAGACAAGTTGAAAAGAACGGAAAAAACTTGGTTCCGGACCAACTGCGTGTCTTCCGAGGCATGAAAATAACCGCTGGTCTCCATACTTGATCCGCAAGCATAGTTCGGTAGAAGATCATATCTAAGTTTTAGAAGTGGTGCGCCAATCTTAAATGGACTGTCCGTGCTCAATGCCGTCAAAACGAAATACTTTGTTCCGCTTGGACTGAAATCAAAATTACCTGATTCATCCACAAAAACATACAATGTTTTCATGTAGAAACTGTTTCTTTTTTCTTTTCTTCAATTTTCTGTTTCATCCATTATGTAATCTTAACAATGTCATTACCAAATTCTGGGGGTGGGGGTATATTTCCACAAAGCCTTTTATATTC
>JBFMBQ010000001.1:0-2030 GCA_040755115.1 bacterium | reverse complement strand
CGTTCAACTACATACAGGTAACCGTCCTCGTCAAGCCTGCCCATATCGCCCGTATGCAGCCAGCCGTCTATGATGGTGTCAGCGGTCTCTTCGGGCATTTCGTAATAACCTTTCATAACAATGGGACCCTTAATACATATTTCACCGATTTCACCTACAGGCAGCGTCTTGTTTTCATCATCGTATATTTTTACTTCAATGTTATCAACGGGGATACCTACAGAGCCGGGCTTGATCGGGCGGGTATCGTAATGCAACGACACCGCAGGCGCCGCCTCGGTCAGACCGTAGCCCTCGTAAATCTTGCCCGGAAAGCGCGCCTCAAACGCCCTGTAGGTTTCAATCGGTAATGGGGCAGCGGCGGAGAGCCATATACGCATACTTGAAAGATCATATTTTTCAACGCCGCGGTGATTAAGCATATAAATATACATAGTCGGCACACCTGCCATGATCTCCACCCGGTATTTCTGGATGGTTTCAAGCACCTTTTCGGTGTCAAACCAGCGCATAATAACCCCTTTTCCGCCGAGGGCAAAACCGCCGAGCAGGACAGTGAGTCCATAAGCATGGGCAAGTGGCAGAACCACAAGGCTGACGGTATACTTTGTAACTGTGGTCAGACTTTTTGTCGATGCGCGCACATTTGACATAAGATTATCATGTGAAAGCATCACGCCTTTGGGCTTGCCAGTCGTACCTGAAGTGTAAAGTATCACGGCGAGGTCGTCGTCCGCAACATCCTGCACGGCAAAATCTTTCCCGCTCTCTGCAATGAGTTTTTCAAACGATACCTTTCCCTCTATTTCTTTCCCGATAACTATGATGTGTTTCAGGGAGGAAGCCCCCGATGCAGCCGCTTTTATCTTATCAATCAGTTCCCAGGAGGTGATGATCGCCTTTGCGGCGGACTTATTCAGAATATATCTGATCTCTTCCGTCTGAAGCAGGAACAGCACGGGAATGATAATCATCCCGGCTTTACTTATGCCGGAATAAGAGACAAGCACCTCTGGGCAGTTGGGGACGCACACAATGACCTTATCGCCTTCGGTGAGTCCGAGGTTTTTCAATCCATTCGCAAGTTGGTTGCCGAGCGTGTGTATCTGAAGATTCGTGTATTCCTTGTCCTCATAAGCAAGGCTCGTGTATTCGCCGAACTTTTCAAGATTTTCTTTCTGAAGATTTATCAGGTTCATGAGATTCCCTTTTTAATAAGTGTTAATCTGTGTTAATCCGTGTTTATCTGTGGTTCACTCAATTTTCTATTGTGCTGGTAAAAGATGCAAAGTTTCCGCAAAGATTCTAAAGGCGATGTTTCTGCCCTCTTGCATAACGCCGTGTAGATGCGGACTTGGCTCCGATATTAGAATTTCTACGCCTTGCGCGGTGATTTCGTATTCCACCTGGCTGCCCATATAAGCGGCGCGCGTGATGACGCCGTTCAAAGAATCCGGTGAATTCTGATAATCAATCGCAGCGCCTTCGGGTCGCAGAACCGCCTCCACTTTCTGCCCGGTATGAATAGAATGATTATCCGGCATCGTAACTTCAAACTGTCGCCCTAACAGTTTTACGGTGATGTCGTTGCCGCTCACATTTTCAACTGTGCCTGGAATGAAATTCACCTTGCCGAAAAAACCCGCTGTGAAGCGTGTCGCAGGGCGCTCGTATATCGCACGCGGGCTGTCTATCTGCTCCACCTGTCCCTGATTCAACACAACGATGCGGTCGGACAACGCGATCGCCTCTTCCTGATCGTGCGTTACATATACACTTGTGATGCCGAGCGATTTTTGTATTCGTCTTATTTCCTCGCGCATTGACACGCGCAGGCGGGCGTCAAGGTTGGACAGCGGCTCATCAAAGAGGAGAACCGCAGGTTCGTTCACCAGAGCGCGTGCGAGCGCAACACGCTGCTGCTGCCCGCCCGACATCTGCCCAGGATGCCTGTTCTCCAACCCTTTAAGACCGACAACTTCGGTGATTTCGTGAACCTTTTCTTCTATTTTTCCCTTCGCCATTTTCTT